>JAVEDQ010000309.1 GCA_030840885.1 Frankiaceae bacterium | reverse complement strand
TCGTGGCCGCCTCCGGCGTCATCCTCTGGCAGATCGCGCACGACAAGCGGATCGGCGCCCCGCTGGCGCTGCACTCCGGCCTCGTGCTGGTGCTCGTCTACGCGCGGCAGCTCCTCACGCTGATGGATAACCGTCGGCTCGTCGCCGCGGTCCGCCACCAGGCCTTCCACGACCCGCTGACCGGGTTGGCCAACCGGGCGCTGTTCCTCGATCGGCTGGAGGCCGCCCTCCGCTCGCGGGGAAGCGCGGGCGCCCGGCTCGCGGTGGCTTTCCTCGACCTCGACGACTTCAAGGAAGTGAACGACGGGTTGGGACACGCCGCCGGGGACGACCTGCTCGTCCACGTCGCCGGCCGGCTGCGCAGCGCCGTGCGGTCGAGCGATCTCGTGGCACGGCTCGGCGGCGACGAGTTCGCCGTCCTGCTCCAGGACGATCCGGCGACGGCATCCGGCTTCAGCTTCGGCTCCGGCATGGCGAGGGACACCCCCGCTGCCGTCGCGGAGCGGCTGGTCGCGATCGTCCGGGAACCGTTCGACCTCGCCGGCCAGCGGATCTCGGTGACCACGAGCGTCGGGCTCGCCGTGGTGGCCCCGCACGGCGACGAGTCGGCGATGCACCTCCTGCGCAACGCCGACCTCGCGATGTACGCGGCGAAGCAGTCGGGGAAGGGACGCTTCGAGCACTTCGACCTCGACATGAGCGCCGGGCTGCTGCATGACCTCCGGTTGCGCCAGGAACTGACCGAGGCCCTCGAGTCCGACCAGTTCTTCCTGCTCTACCAACCGTTGTACGACCTGCGGACCGACCGGTTGTGCGGTGCCGAAGCGCTCGTCCGCTGGGCGCACCCCAGCGGAGTCACGCTCGCGCCCGCCGCGTTCCTCCGGCAGGCCGAGACGCCCGAGCTCATGCCGGAGTTGGGACGCAAGTTGCTGGAGCGCGCCTGCCGCGAGGTGCGGGAGTGGCTCGACCAGGCCGCCTCGAACGCCGGAGGGGTCGAGCCGGAGTTCTTCGTCAGCGTCAACCTCAGTGCGCTGCAGCTGACCGACCGCAACCTGCCCGGTTTCGTGGAGCGGACGCTCGAGCGTTTCCGGCTGGAACCACGACACCTGCTGCTCGAGGTGACCGAGAGCGCCCTGCTTACCGATATCGACGCCGCGGCACGGGTGCTCAGCCAGCTGTCGGCTCTCGGCATCCGCATTGCACTTGACGACTTCGGCACCGGCTACTCCTCACTCGCCCATCTGCACCAGCTCCCGGTGCACGTGCTGAAGACCGACCGCACCTTCGTCGCGGACATCACCGACGCGGCGGCGCCCTCCGGCATGGTCACGCTGGTGGCGGAGATCGGCAGTTCCTTGAACCTGCTCACCGTGGCCGAAGGCGTCGAGACGCTCACCCAGCTCGAAGCTCTCCGTCGGCTCGGATACGACGTCGTCCAGGGCTACCTGCTCGGGCGCCCGGGGGCCCTCGCCGTCATGTCTCCCGTGGTGACCGCCCCGCTCGCTCCCGCCGCCCGCTGACACCGGGGCATTGCTGACATGCGGGCATCGCTGACGCGGAGGCGTCGCCGGCAGGTTTCGCGGTTCCCGACGCGGGCTACTCTCCGTTAGCGAGGGGAAGGCTCCCCACGCGTACCGGGGAGGCAGCCGCGCGATGGGTCAGGTCACGACGAGCACGACGATCGAGGCGCCGATCCAGGCCGTCTTCGATTACGTAGCCGACTACCGCACCGCGGTCGGGTACTCCCGTGACCTGAAGAAGTGGGACCCGGTCACCGACGTCACCGACGACGTCGGCGCCCAGTTCGACGCGTCGCTGCAGCTGGGCCCGAAGGCCTTCGACTCCCGCGTCGAGATCGACAGCCGGGTCGACCCGGAGCAGTTCGGGTGGCACACGATCTCCGGCTTCCAGCACGCGGCGCGGTACCGCTTCGTCGAGGCCGGGGAGTCCCGCACCGAGGTCACCTTCGTCTTCGACTACACGCTGCCCGGTGGCATGGCCGGCCGACTGCTGGCCAAGACGACCGAGCCGTTGCTGAAGGCCAGTCTCGCGAGCAACCTGAAGACCCTGAAGCAGCAAGTGGAAGCGCAGAACGCCCGCACCTGACCCCTGACACCTGACACCGGGACCCGGCGTCCTGCCGGATCCACCCTGACGGCTGCACGGCCGGCGAGTCGAGATCGAGGCGATCAATCCGTGGCGATCATGCCGCTCACCCAGGCGATGTTCCTGCTGCTCGAGACGCGGGACCAGCCGATGCACGTCGGCTCCCTGCAGCTGTTCCGGCCACCCGAGGGGTCGGGCCCGGAGTTCCTCCGCGAGATGTACGAGGACCTGCTCGACCGTGACGAGATGTCATCGCTGTTCCGTAAGCGCGCGCACCGGTCGCCGCTGACGCTCGGCCAGTGGGCCTGGGAGGACGACGAGCTCATCGACCTCGAGCACCACGTCCGCCACTCGGCGCTGCCCCACCCGGGTCGGATCCGTGAGCTGCTCGCGCTCGTCTCGCGGCTGCACGCGTCGCTGCTCGACCGTTCGCGCCCCTTGTGGGAGGCGCACCTCATCGAGGGCCTGAACGACGGCCGCTACGCCGTCTACACGAAGATGCACCACGCGCTCATGGACGGGGTCTCTGCCGCGAAGCTCATGGAGCGCTCGCTGAGCACGGATCCCGACGTACGTGACCTGCCCCCGCCGTGGGCGCCCCGCTCGCGGCGACCGCGCAAGTCGCCGGCCGGGGGTGGCCTGCTGGGCATCCCGCGCGCGGCCCTCGGGGTCACCTCGGATTTCGTCGGCCTCGGTCCGGCGGTGCTCAAGCGAGCCGCGGAGCAGGCGTTGCGGCAGCAGGCGGTCGCCCTGCCGCTGCAGGCCCCCCGCAGCATGTTCAACGTGGCCATCACCGGCTCGCGCCGGTTCGCCGCCCAGTCCTGGCCCATGGAGAGCTTCAAGGCCGTGGCCAAGGCGTCGGGCTCGACGCTCAACGACGTCCTGCTCGCGGTCTGCTCCGGCGCCCTACGGAAATACCTCATCGAGCAGGACGCGCTGCCAAGCCACTCGCTGGTCGCGATGACCCCGGTCTCGCTACGGGCCGACGACGACGACGCCGAGGACGCCGGCGTGAACGTCGGCACCCTCCTGTGCACCCTCGGCACCGACATCGAGGACCCGGCCAAGCGAATGAGCGTGGTCCGTGAGTCGATGAACGCCGGCAAGGAAGCCATGAAGGGGCTCACCCAGCTCCAGGTCACGGCGCTGTCGGCAGCCACCATGGCGCCGCTCGCGGTGCAGTCGCTCGTCGACCCCGGCGGCTACACGCGACCGGCCTACAACCTGGTCATCTCGAATGTGCCCGGCCCCAAGGAGCCGCTGTACTTCAACGGGGCGAAGCTCGAGGGCAGCTACCCGCTGTCGATCCCGCACCACGGGCAGGCCATGAACATCACGGTCACCAGCTACAACGGCAACCTCGAGTTCGGGATCGTCGGCTGCCGCCGGACGGTGCCGCGGTTGCAGCGCCTGCTCACCTTCCTCGACGAGTCCCTGCAGGAGCTGACCGAGTCCGTGGGAGCCTGAGGGCGCCCAACCACCCCCCGGGAGACCGCACATGTCGAACAACCTCGCGTCACTGCTGACCGACGCCGCCGAGTCCTACGGCGACCACCCCGCGGTACGCCTCGACGACACGACCCTCACATACGACCAGCTCAACGGCGCCAGCGCGCACGTGGCCGGGCTGCTCGCATCCAAGGGGATCAAGCCCGGTGACCGCGTCGGCATCATGCTGCCGAACGTGCCGTACTTCCCGGTCGCCTACTACGGCATCCTGCGCTACGGCTGCACCGTCGTGCCCATGAACGTGCTGCTCAAGGGGCGCGAGACGACCTTCTACCTGCAGGACCCGGAGGCCAAGGCCATCTTCGCCTGGCACGAGTTCCTCGAGTCGGCCACCGTTGGCGCGGAAGCCGCCGGCGCGGAGGTCATCCCGGTCAAGCCCGGTGAGTTCGAGGAGCTGGTCGGCGCGGCCGAAGCGCTCACCGACGTCGCCGAGGTCGCGGCCGACGACGTCGCCGTCATCCTCTACACCTCCGGCACGACGGGCTCGCCCAAGGGTGCGCAGCTGACCCATCAGAACCTGCGCGACAACGTCGTCGTCACCTCCGAGACGCTCATCCAGACCTCGACCGACGACGTGATCCTCGGCGCGCTGCCGCTGTTCCACGTCTTCGGCATGACGTGCTCGATGAACACCGGCGTCTACGGCGGCGCGCTGCTCTCGCAGATCCCCCGCTTCGACCCCAAGAAGGCGCTCGAGATCATGCAGCGCGACAAGGTCACCGTCTTCATGGGCGTCCCGACGATGTTCTCCGCGATGCTCCAGGTGCCGGACCGCGACAGCTACGACACCAGCTCGCTGCGGGTCTGCATCTCGGGTGGGTCGGCCATGCCGGTCGAGGTGATGCGCGGCTTCGAGGAGGCGTTCTCCTGCAAGGTGCTCGAGGGCTACGGCCTGTCCGAGACCTCCCCGGTCGCGTCGTTCAACCACCCCGACAAGGAGCGCAAGCCGGGCTCCATCGGCACCCCGATCCGCGGCGTCGAGATGAAGATCGGCGACGACGAGGGCACCGAGCAGCCCCAGGGTGAGGTGGGCCAGATCTGGATCAAGGGCCACAACATCATGAAGGGCTACTGGAAGCGCGACGACGCGACTGCCGAGGTGATGCGCGACGGCTGGTTCGCCACCGGCGACCTCGGCAAGGTCGACGAGGACGGCTACTTCTCGATCGTCGACCGCAAGAAGGAGCTGATCATCCGCGGCGGCTACAACGTCTACCCGCGTGAGATCGAGGAGGTGCTCTACGAGCACCCGGCCGTCGCCGAGGTCGCGGTGCTCGGCGTGCCGCACGAGAGCCTCGGCGAGGAGGTCGCGGCCGCGGTCGGGCTCAAGGCCGGCGCGGAGGCCACCGTCGAGGAGCTCCGCGACTTCGTCAAGGAGCAGGTCGCCAACTACAAATACCCGCGTCACATCTGGATCGTCGACGAGCTCCCGAAGGGGCCGACCGGCAAGATCCTCAAGCGCGAGGTGAAGGTCCCCGACTCGCTGTAGGCGCCGCGCCGGCGTGGGTCGGGCGTCAGTACTGCAGGCGCTTGGTCACGGCCGCGACCAGCGGCATGTACCGGCCGCCGAGACCCCGGGCGAGCAGGCCGATACCCCAGGCGTCGGCACCGACGAGGATGCGTGGCTTGCCCTTCACGGTGCCGCGGAGGATGACCTGTGCGGCACGGTCGGGGCTGGTGAACGCCATCTTGTCGAAGGTCTTGGACAGGTCGTCCTTCAGTTCCGGCGCCGAGCGGGCGGAGCGGGCGATGTTGGTCCGGATCCCGCCGGGGTGCACGCAGCTCACGGTCACCGGCTTGTTCTCGGTGGCCATCTCGAGGCGCAATGCCTCGGTGAGGCCGCGGACGGCGAACTTCGCGGCGTTGTAGGGCGCCTGCTTCGGCACCGCGATCAGCCCGAACACGCTGGAGACGTTGACGAGGTGCCCATCGCCGGACGCGATGAGGTGCGGC
>JAVEDQ010000297.1 GCA_030840885.1 Frankiaceae bacterium | reverse complement strand
TCGCCCCGGAGGCCTACCTGCCGCTGCGCGCGCTGGGCACCCAGTTCCACGCCAGCATGGAGGGAGTGGCAGCGGCCCAGCAGGCGTTCGCCGTCCTCGACGAACCCGGTGTGGTCGACTGGTCGCTGCGCGCCGCCGACGGGGCCACCAACGAGGCCGTCGACCTGCGGCGGGCCCTGTCGCGGGAACCGGTGGAGCTCCGCGCCATCTCGTTGACCTACCCCGGGCGCACCGCCGCCGCCGTCCGCGCAGCGGACCTCACGCTGGCGCCAGGATCCCGAACCGTCCTCGTGGGAAGGAGCGGAGCAGGGAAGAGTTCGCTGCTCGCGCTGCTGCTGCGGTTCGAGGAGCCGACGTCGGGTGAGATCCGCGTCGGCGGCCGGCGTCTGGCCGACCTCCCGGTCGGAGCCTGGCGCCGACAGATCGCCTGGGTCTCACAGACGCCGTACCTGTTCGCGGGGACGTTGGGCGAGAACCTCCGACTCGGCAGCCCGAACGCCACCGACGCCGAGGTGTGGGACGCCATCGACCTCGCCGGCGCCCGGGAGTTCATCCGCGCCCTCCCCGACGAACTCGGCACGGCGATCGGTGAACGCGGGCTCCGGCTGTCGGCAGGTCAGCGCCAGCGGGTGGCGTTGGCGCGCGCCTTCCTCCGGGACGCGCCGCTGCTTCTGCTCGACGAACCGACCGCGCATCTCGACCCGATCACCGCCGCCGCGCTGCGGGCAGCCGTCGAACGGCTGATGGCCGGCCGGACGGTCCTGCTCGTGAGCCACCACCGGGCCTGGCTGGAGAGTGCCGACGTGGTGTTGACGATGCACGACGGCACGCTCCTCCCGCCCCCGATAGCCGTGATGTCGTGACCGATCCGGCGATCCGCATGCTGCGCGAGGTGACTACCGCGCGGCGCACACTGGCGCTCGCCGTGCTGGCCGGGGCCGCCGCGATCGGGTGCGGCATCGGGCTGTTCGCGACGGCCGGCTGGCTCATCGCGCGGGCCGCGGAGCACCCCTCGATCCTCGCCCTGTCCGTGGCCGTCGTCGCGGTCCGGGGCTTCGGCATCGGACGGGGTGTCTTCCGCTATGCCGATCGGCTGCTATCCCATGACGCGGCGCTCCGGGCGCTCACCGGCCTGCGTCCCCGGGTCTATCGCCGCCTCGAACGGCTCGCGCCGGCCGGCCTGTTCGAGTTCCGCTCCGGTGACCTGCTGGCCCGGCTCGTCGGGGACGTCGAGGCCGTGCAGGACCTCGTGATCCGCGGCGTGACCCCACCGCTGATCGCGGCCTTCGTCGGTGCCGGGACGACGGGCTTCGTCCTCGTCCTGTTCGCGCCCGCCGCCGGCGTACTCGCGCTCGGACTGCTCGCGGCCGGCCTCGTGCTGCCCTGGGCCACGGCACGGCTGGCCCGTCGGAGCGGGCCCGCCTACGCCGAATCCCGGGCAGCGTTCAGCGTCGAGGTGGCCGGCGTCCTCGACGGTGCGGCCGAACTGCTGGCCTACGGTGCCGACGCCCGGGCCATGAGCAAGCTCGCCGCGGTCGACCGCCGGCAGGCGGACCTCGCCCGCACCGACGCCTGGGTCGCCGGGGCCGGCGCCGGCTTCGCCCTGCTCGCGTCCGGCGGCACGGTTTGGCTCGTCCTGCTGCTGGCGGTGCGGGCCACCGCCGCCGGCCAACTCGACCGGGTGCCGCTGGCCGTGGTGGTACTCACCGCCCTGGCTGCCTTCGAAGCCGTCGCGCCGCTCCCCGTCGCGGCAGCCCAGTTGGCGGCGGTCCGCCGGTCGGCGGCACGCCTGTTCGGGGTGATGGACGCGCCCGAACCGGTGCAGGAACCCGAGTCCCCGCAGCCCATCCGCCCCGGATCCCACACCTTGCGACTCCGGGGAGTCGGGGTGCGCTACGCGCCGGACGCACCCTGGGCCCTCGACGGGATCGACCTCGACCTCCCGCCGGGTTGCCGGGTGGGGGTGGTCGGGCCGAGCGGGTCCGGGAAGAGCACGCTGGTCTCGGTTCTCCTCCGGTTCACCGACGTCGACCGCGGCGAGGTCCTCCTGGGGGGAACGCGGCTCGCGGACCACGACTCCGACGACGTCCGGCGGTACATCAGCGGCTGTCCGCAGGACCCGCACGTGTTCGCCAGCACGCTGCGCGAGAACCTCCGGCTGGCCCGGCCGGACGCCGACGACGACCAGCTCGACCGAGCCGCGGCCGACGCCGGCCTGCTCGACTGGGTGCGGTCCCTGCCGAAGGGCTGGGCGACGCGCGTCGGCAGTCGCGGAGCCCGGATGTCGGGAGGAGAACGGCAGCGGCTGGCACTGGCCCGGGCGCTTCTCGCTGATCCACCGATTCTGGTGCTCGACGAACCGACGGCACACCTCGACGAGGACGCGCGGGCAGCCGTCACGGCATCCCTGCTGCGGGCGACGCGGGGGCGCAGCACGGTCCTGATCACCCATGATCTGGCGGCGCTGGCGGAGGTGGACGAGATCCTCGTGCTGGACGCCGGCCGCATCGTCCAGCGCGGCACCCACCAGGCTCTGTTCGCGCGCCCCGGCTCCTATCGGCAGATGTGCGACTTCGATCGGGTGGGGGTCTGAGGACGATGGGTGCAGTTCGCGACGACCAGGCACCAGCGACCACACCGGACGAGCTCGACGCCGAGGAGTTCCGGGCGCTGTTCGCCGACGTCCGGAACTGGCAGCGCTGGGGGCCCGCTGACGACCGCGGCGCGCTCAACCTGCTCACCCCGGACCGGGTGGCTGCGGCGGCCGGGGAGGTACGCACCGGCCGGACCGTGTCGCTGGGCCTGCCGATCCAGCTCACGGCGAGCCCGGACAACCCCGCACCGCCGATGCACCACATGCTGATGGTCGGCGACGTCGCGGTGGGGACCGGATCCTTGCGCTTCGCGACCGACTACATCGGGATGAACGTCCACGGTGATGCGCACACGCACGTGGACGCCCTC
>JAVEDQ010000211.1 GCA_030840885.1 Frankiaceae bacterium | reverse complement strand
GCAGACCTGCCGGCGACGTGATCGTCGGCTCGTCCACCGACCCCTGCCGCGTTCGCCGCCGACGAGCGGTCATAGTGGGTAGGACGCACCGATAGCCGGTCATCTCCGTTCTGACAGCCGAAGCGAGTTCTCTGACGTGTCTGCAGCCCCCGTGCCCGTGACCATCGACATGGAGTACCTGCAGCAGGTCCTCGCCGATCTGCTCGAGATCGCCAGCCCGACCGGGCGTACCGACCACGTGCAGCAGTACGTCGGTGAGCGGCTGCAGGCGTTGGGCCTGCCCTTCTACGTGACGCGTCGCGGCTCCATCAACGCCTCGCTCGACGCGCCGCGCAGTGGCGCCGACCGGGCCGTGGTCGTCCACACCGACACGATCGGGTGCATGGTCAAGGCGCTCAAGGACAACGGGCGGCTCGAGATCCGCCCCATCGGCACCCACAGCGCGCGGTTCTCCGAGGGTGCGGAGGTCCGCATCTTCACCGACGATCTCGAGACCTTCGTCACCGGCACAGTGCTGCCGCTGAAGGCCAGCGGGCACCGCTACGACCAGGGCGTCGACACGCAGGGCGTCGGCTGGGAACACGTCGAGGTCCGCGTCGACGAGGACGTCGCCACCCCCGACGACCTGCGCAAGCTCGGCATCGACGTCGGCGATTTCGTCGCCCTGCTGTCGGCGGCGATGGTGACGCCGAGCGGCTACGTGAAGGCGCGCCACCTCGACGACAAGGCCGGCGTCGCTGCGGCCCTCGCCGCGTTCAAGGCCGTCCGGGACGCCGGGGTCACGGTGCCCGTCACCGCGCACCTGCTGGTCACCTCGGCCGAGGAGGTCGGCCAGGGAGCTACCCACGGCCTCGACCCGCTCGTCGCCGAGATCGTCTCGATCGACGCGGCCGTCGTCGCGCCGGGGCAGCAGTCCCGCGAGGACGCCGTCAGCGTCGCGATGGCCGACGGTGTCGCGCCCTTCGACTACCACCTCACCCGCAAGCTCATCCGGATCGCCTCCGAGTGGGGGGTGCCGTACCGGCGCGACGTGTTCGACTACTACCGCTCGGACCTCGCCACGGCGCTCGAGGCCGGCGCCGACACCCGTACCGCGCTGCTCGGCTTCGGCGTCGACGCGACGCACGGCCACGAGCGGACGCACAGCCAGGGGCTGCAGCACCTCGCCGAGCTCGTCGCGCTGTACCTGCAGACCGACCTGGTGTTCCCCGAGTGGGACGTCGAGCCCGAGGGTGAGCTCGCCGGCTTCCCGTCTCTCGCCGTGCAGCCGGCGTCGGAGGAAGGCCCTCGCGAGGGTCCGATCGGAATCGAGCCCGAGGCCTGACCTTCCTGCAGCGGCACGCCGGCCCGCTCTCGTCGGTCGCGCTGGTGGTGACGTGGAGCTCCGGCTTCGTGGGCGCCGAGCTGGGCAGCCGCGCCTCCGCCGCTCCCATCACGCTTCTGGCCTGGCGCTTCCTGTTGCTCTCGGCCCTGCTGATCGCGGTCGCGGCCGCGCGGCGTCTGCCGTGGCCCTCCTGGGAAGCCTGGCGCCGGCACGCCGTGCTCGGCGCACTCTGCCAGGCGGCCTACCTGACCTTTGTGTTCGAGGGGGTCAGCCGCGGCGTCCACGGCGGGACGGCGGCGCTCATCGCCGCGCTGCAGCCGCTGCTCGTGGCCACGGTGGCGGGACGGCTGCTCGGGGAGCGTTCGTCGCCCCTGATGTGGTTCGGGATGCTGCTCGGGCTGGTCGGCGTGACCGTCGTGGTCTCCGGTGACCTCGGCGCGAGCGACGCCGCCTGGTGGGTCTACCTGCTGCCGACCGCCGGCATGCTGTGCCTCGCTTCGGGCACCGTCCTCACCCGGCGGTGGCGCCCTCCGGAGGGCCTGCTCCAGACGATCATGATGCAGGCGACGGTGACCGCCGTCCTGCTGATGGGGGCAGCCCTGCTGACCGGTCAGGCGACCCCGCCCGCCGACCGCGGGTTCTGGGTCGCCGCGCTGTGGCTGATCGTGCTGGCGAGCCTGGGTGGCTACGTCATGTACGTCTTCGTCACCAAGACCCACGGCGCGACGGTCGTCAGCACCCTGCTCTACCTGACCCCGCCGACCACGATGCTGTGGGTCTTCCTGATGTTCGGCGAGCCCGTGACGCTGGTGGGCATCCTCGGGCTGGTCGTCAGCGCATTCGGGGTCTCGCTCGTGCTGCGCGGGCGGCAGCGCGTTTCTGGGCTCAGTGAGGTCGGGGCGCCCGCCGTCCCCAGATGAAGTAGACGATCGGAAGCGCGCCTCCCGAGTTCACGAGGACGAGGGCAGCCGCCCACCAGGGCTTCGAGCCCCGCAGCTCCGCCGTCGGGCGCCTACGCAGATCGACCAGTGCCGTGACCTTGAGCATCCCCTCGATCGAGCCACCGACGACGATCAGCCGGCGGGCCCTCGGGGTGAGGTCGTGCCACCTCTTCCGGGCCATGCGATCAGCCTGAGGGTTGAGCGCCGCGCCGGCAATCCGTAGAGGCCGACGACCAGGAGCGCGCGTCGGCGCCCGCGGGCTCTTGAGTCCCCCCGTTGACCACGAGGCTTCCCAGTAGGTCTGGATGGGCGGCCCTGCGGGACAGGCTTGTCCACAGCTGCCCGCCTGCTGGCCCTCGTCCGCCGCAGAACGTCGAGATTCAGTGGGTGCTCCCCGAACCCAGCGCCGAGCTGGCGCTGGATCACGGACTCTTCTCGACTGCGCAGGCCCGGCGCGCAGGGGTCGAGCACGCCGAGATCACTCGGCGGCTGCGCCGAGGGCGCTGGGTACGGGTGCGGCGCGGCGTGCTGCGGGATCTCAACCACGAGATGACCGAGAGCGACGTCCTCCTGCTGGCCTTCCTCGAAGCCGGCCCAAAGGCGGTGGTCGGGTTGCGGTCGGCCGCGCTCCTGCTCGGTTTCGATGTGCTCGATACGCCGTCGCGGCCCGAGATCCTGGTGCCGGACCTACCCCAGCGGAGGGTGCCCGGGCTCGTTCGCGCCGAGGTGGGCAAGGGCGACGTCGTGGTGATCGGGCTCCTGCGGGTGACCACAGCCGAGCGCACGCTCATCGATTGCGCTGCCCGCCTGCCGCAGACGGAGGCCGTCGTGATGCTCGACAGCGCTTACCGGCTCGGGCTGGTGTCTCCCGAGGCGCTCCGCCGCACCTGGCGACAGCGCTCCCGTCTGCGGGGGCATGCGCGGGCCGGTGACGTACTAGACCTCGCGGACCCGCTCTCGGGGAGCGCACCCGAGACCGAGTTCCGCTTGCTCGTTCACAACGGCGGACTGCCGCCGCCCGTGACCCAGTACCACCTCGTGATCGATGGCCACTTCATCGGTCGCGCCGACTTCGCCTGGCCCGAGTTCCGGCTCATCGTGGAGATCGACGGCTACGAGTTCCACTCGGGCCCGGCGGTCTTCCAGAGCGACCGGACCCGCGGCAATGATCTGCTCGCGGCGGACTGGGACGTCCTGCACTTCACGACCGAGGACATCCGGCTGCGCCCTGACGACACACTCGCCCGGGTGCGTCAGCGCCTCGCGGGCGTCATGGGCTGAGCCGTGGTGCAATTTCGCAGTCTTGGCTGGGTCGGGGCCGTGGGAAGCGCAAGATGCGCCCGTTTTCGGCACCTGGGGCGGCAAGACTGCGAAATTGCTCCACGTCCTCGCCTTGCCGGCGCTTGGACGCCTGCTACGCACCCAGCGCGGCGGCGCGGCCGGACCGCCAGTCGGCATCATCGACGTGCTGGTACTCGTGCACCTGCGGTAATTTGCGCTGCGGCTCGGCACTAACGCAGCAGGACATCCTGCGCCGCCGTCCGGACCGTTGGCCGGTCGCCGAGTACGGCGGCCAGCCGCGCGGTCCATGGCTCCACGGCTATCGGACGCCGTGCTCCTGGAGCCACATCTCCAGCAGCCCCAGCTGCCAGAGCTTGTTGCCCTGCAGCCGCGTCAGCTCCTCGTTGGGGTTGGCGATGAGCTTCTGCACGTACTCGTCGCGGAACAGCCCGCGCTGCCGGGCGGCGGGCGCGGTGAGCGCGTCCTTCACCCGGTCGAGGACCTTGCCCTCGAGGTGCGTGATGCCGGGCACCGGGAAGTAGCCCTTCTTCCGGTCGATGACCTCCCACGGCAGGATCCGCCGGCCGACCTCCTTGAGCACGCCCTTGCCGCCCTGGGCGAGCTTGTACTCCGGCGGGCAGGCGGCCGCGAGCTCCACGAGGTCGTGGTCGAGGAATGGCACCCGGGCCTCGAGACCGTGCGCCATCGTCATGTTGTCCACGCGCTTGACCGGGTCGTCGACCAGCATCACGAATGAGTCGAGCCGGAGGCCGGCGTCGACTGCGGTCTCGGCCCCGGACATCCCGAGGTGCTCGGTGATGAAGGCGGTCGCCGGGTCACCGGTGACGAAGTGCTCGTCGCGGAGCAGCGCCCGCATGTCGGCCTCGTCGCGGTCGAAGAAGGCGTCGGCGTAGACCGGCACGGCGCGGTCGCGCGGAGCATCGGCGAGCGGCGGGTACCAGTGGTAACCGGCGAAGACCTCGTCGGCACCCTGCCCGGACTGGACGACCTTCCGGTGCTTCGCCACCTCCTGGCTGAGGAGGTAGAAGGCGACGCAGTCGTGACTGACCATCGGCTCGCTCATGGCGCTGACGGCGGCCTCGAGCGGCGGCAGCAGGTCCGCGGACTGAATCTGGATCTTGTGGTGGTCGGTCTCGAAACGCTCCGCGATGAGGTCCGAGTACTCGAACTCGTCGCCGTCGCGCCCACCGACGGACTCGAAGCCGATCGAGAACGTCGAGAGCCCCTTCTGCCCGTTCAGGGCCAGCAGCGCGACGATGAGGCTCGAATCGAGGCCGCCGGAGAGCAGCACCCCGACCGGGACGTCGGAGACCATGCGGCGCTGCACCGCGGTGCTCAGCGACTCGTGGATCGCGTCGGTCCAGTCGTTCTCCGTCCAGCCGGCGTAGACCTCGGAACGCACGAAGTCGGGCCGCCAGTAGAGGTGGTCGTGCACCTGGCCGTCGGGCTCGACGACGCGAATGGTGGCCGGCGGGAGCTTCCGGATGCCGCGGAGGATCGTCCGCGGCGCAGGCACCACGCTGTGGAAGGTCAGGTAGTGGTGGAGCGCAACCGGGTCGATGTCGGTGTCGACCCCGCCGCCGGCCAGCAGCGCCGGCATGGTGCTCGCGAACCGCATCCGGTCAGGGCCTTCGGTGTAGTACAGCGGCTTGATGCCGAGGCGGTCGCGAGCCAGGACGACGCGGCCGCTGTCCCGTTCGACGAGCGCGACCGCGAACATGCCCTTGAAGTGATCGACGAACTCCAGACCCCACTCGACGTAGGCCTTGAGCACGACCTCGCTGTCGCCGGAGGAGAAGAAGCGGTGACCACGGGCCTCGAGCTCGCTCCGGAGCTCCTGGTAGTTGTAGATGCAGCCGTTGAAGACGCCGGTGATGCCGTTGGCCGGGTCGGCGATCGGCTGACCGCTCGCCGACGACAGGTCGATGATCTTCAGGCGGCGGTGCCCGAAGGCGACCGGCCCCTGCGACCAGGTACCCGCGCCGTCCGGGCCGCGGTCCGACATCGTCGCCGCCATGCGGTCGACCACGCCCACATCGGCACGGGAGCCGTCCAGCCGGATCTCGCCTGCGATTCCACACATGACCCCCATTCTGGCCGACGCTCGGAGGGCCGAGAACCTCGGCGGGCTCGGCCCGGGTCGCCGCGGTAAATCCTCGGTTACGCCGAGCACCCGTTCGGGCGCTCCCCCGATCCCGACGTCACGTCGATCACTATCGGGTGAAGTTCCTCCCGGCGTTCGGCTCCGCCCTCGGCGCCGCTGTGCTCGCCGGTGGTCTGGTGCTGCACCCCGAGCTGGTGCGCAGGGTGCAGGGACCGCCGCAGCCGGCCGTATCGCCGGTCGCGGTCACGGCGAGCGACCCCGCTGCCCGGCAGACGGT
>JAVEDQ010000199.1 GCA_030840885.1 Frankiaceae bacterium | reverse complement strand
CCCCGGCCCGGGTCGAGATCAGTGGTGCTTGACCGTCAGTGGCGCTTGGCCGGCATCGTCGGCAGGAGCGTCCGCTTCCAGGTGTCGTTGGCGACCGTGGCGAACGAGGCGTACCAGGCGGCGACCGCTGTGATCAGTCCCAGGTACCCCCCGATCTTGACGATGTTCTTGGTGTCGTTGAGGTTGCCGATGGTCAGCACGATGAAGGTCGCGGCCAGGGTGAGGAAGACCAGGGCCACGGCGCCGCTCACCCGCATCGATGCGACGAACATGTACGTGGTGAAGATGGCGAAGACCAGCAGGAACAGGCCAGTCGCCGTGTGTGCGTCTGCGGGCGGCAGTCCCGGCTTCACGAACTTCACGTAGGCCGCGAAGGACAGCCAGAACGCCCCGTACGACGTGAAGGCCGTCGCGCCGAACGTGTTGGCCTTCTTGAACTCCCACATGCCGGCGAGCAGTTGCGCCAGGCCGCCGTAGAACAGGGCCAGCGGCAGCACGACCGCCTCGAGCGCCTCGTTCTTGATGATGGCGGCGTTGAACAGGCTGAGGACGAAGGTCGTCGCCGCGAAACCGGCCAGGCCCAGCGGCCCGGGATCGGCGATGTAGGCGGTCGGCTCCAAGAACCCGGCTCGGCGCCCGCCGGTACCGGCGTCGATGCCGGCGTCCCCCCGCCCCTGACCTTCCCCGTACGACTCACCGGGGAGCCGGTGCTCACCCGTCTGAGGTGCTGTCTCTCGCGTGGCCATGGTCCACGTCCCTCCGTCGAGGACACCACTAGCGGTGTCGTCACGGAACGTGTTCCCGGTCACATGGCCAACAATGCATAACTGACTGATCTTCATTCGGGTCACGCCGAAGAGCTTCGAGCTGCCCCCTCAAGTCACCTCGCTCCTGGCCCGAAGTGACTATCAGCAACTAGCTACTAGTGCAGACGGAGGACCGGAAATGACCATCTCAGGAAGCACCCTCACTCGGGTCGCTGCGGTACTCGACACCCCCCTCGGCGAGGACGGCCTCGACGCCGCCTCGCTCCCCCCGCTCGACGTGCCGGCCTCGCTGCTCGACATCTCCTGCTGGCGGTTGCTGAGCGCCCGGGTGCCGCTGACCCTGCTGCTCGACCTCGCCTCCTCCGAGGACGAGCTCGACGAACGGCGGGCCGAGTTGATCGGCGAGCCCTCGTCGCTCGACTGGCTGATCGGCTACAAGCCGTAGTTCACCGCGGCGCCGGTGGCGGGAAGCACGAGCTTGCTCAGCCGGGTGACAAACCAGTGCCGTCGGGCAGGAGGATGAGGCCACCCTGACCGGGATCTCATCCGACGAGGAGTCTGTATGACTTTGCGCGACGAAGACATTGTCACCACCCACCTGACCAACACCGTCGACGAGGCCGGCGGCGATGCCGACCAAGGTGACAGCGACAGCACGCAGGTCGACCCCCAGGGCACCGACCCGGCCGGTTCCGACCAGGCCGGCGGCGACGCCGACCAGGGCGACAGCGACTCGACGCAGGCCGACCCCCAGGGCAGCGACCCGGCAGGCACCGACAGCACCGGCGGCGGCGACGCCGACCAGGGCGACAGCGACTCGACGCAGGCCGACCCCCGCGGTACCGACCCGGCCGGGTCGGACTCGAGCAGCTGACCGCACCGGGGTAGTTCGCTCCAGATGCCGCTCATCGAGAACGGCAACGTCGACGCGGGGGTCTCGTCCGAGACCCCCGCGTTGCGGCGTTGCATCACCGGCACGACCGAGCAGTTCGCGCAGGACCACTGGTCGCAGCGTCCGCTGTTGAGCCGGGCCGCAGACCTGCCGTCCGACTTCCTCGACCTGCTCAGCCCCGACGACGTCGACGACCTCGTCGCCGACCGCGGGCTCCGGATGCCGTTCTTCCGGATGGTGCGCGAAGGCGCGATCCAGAGCGGACCGACCCGCTACGCGACTGCGGGCTCACGCCGGATCTCCGACCTCATCGACGCCGACCGGGCGCGCGACCGCTACGACGAGGGCGCGACGCTGGTGCTGCAGTCGCTGCACCGGATCCATCCGCCGGTGGTCCGCTTCTGCCGCGAGCTCGCCCACGACCTCGGCCATGCAACCCAGGCCAACGCCTACATCACACCGCCGGGCAACCGCGGCTTCGATCCCCACCACGACACCCACGACGTGTTCGTGCTGCAGATCGACGGCAGCAAGCTCTGGCACATCTTCGCGCCGGCGATGGTGCTGCCGCTCAACAGCCAGCCGTCCTCCGACCTCGCGAAGACCCGCCCGCTGGTTCCCGAGGGCGCCGAGCCGGTGATGTCGGTGGTACTCGAACCAGGCGACGCCCTCTACCTGCCGCGCGGCTACGTGCACTCGGCGGAGACCAACGACGACCGCTCGATCCACCTGACCGTCGGGGTGCTCGCCACCACCGAGTTCGACGTCCTGCGCGAGGTGCTCACCCTCGCCGGCGACGTCGAGGGCTTCCGCACGGCGCTGCCGCTCGGCGTCGCGGGCGACCGCGAGCGGTTGACCACCGAGGTCCTGCCCGATCTGCTGCGTCGCGCTGCCGACTGGTTCTCCTCCGTCGACCCGGCCGACGCCCTCGGCGCCCTCTCGGGCCGGCTGGACAACGCGGTACCCGCCGAACCGCGTCGTCTGCTCGCCAGCACCGACGGCATCGCCGCGCTGGACAAGTCGACGGTCGTCCGCCCGCGGGTCGGCGTCCGCTGGGACCTCGAGGTCGGGAACGGCGGCGACGACGACAGCGACGCCAGCGACGCCAGCGACACCGTCACGCTGACGTCGAGCTCACGCAGCGTCCGCTTCCCTGGCTTCGTCGCGCCCGTCCTACGGCACGTCCTGTCGACCGGGCCCCTCGAGGTCGGCGCCATCGCCGAGGCCTCGGACGGGTCGCTGTCCGTCGACGACGCGCTGGTGCTCGCCCGCCGCCTGGTCCGAGAAGGGGTGCTGGTCACGAGCAGTCCCGATCCGTCCGGTCGGTACCGGCGCTAGCCTGGGAAGCGATGACAAGTCCCGCGACGAGCGGCGCCCCGGCCGCTCCGCCTGTCGATCCCCCGGTGCATGTCGACCCGGCAGACGACGTGGCGGACGAGCCGAGCGCGGGTCCGTTCCGGTGCACGACGGCCTCGGCCGGGCGCGCGGAGCCGATGTTCGCCACCGCGAGCCGGGTGGACCGCTGGCTGCTCGTCGAACAGACCGGCCCGTGGGGACCTGAGTCGGTACCCGCCGGCCGGATGGACCCGGCCGCCTTCGCAGCCGTCAGCCGGCTCGCGCGGGAGTTCCGTGCCCGCCTGCTGCTGATCCGGCGGCCGTCGTCCTCGGAGGCGGAGCAGAGCGGGGTGACGGTCTTCCTGGCTGAGTCCCGGGCCGGGCGCGAGTGGTTGATGAGCCGGTGGTTCGACGACGTCGCGGAGCTGCCTTCGCTGCGCCTACCGGCATCCGACCCGGAGTGGCGGACCGAGACCGAGCCGCTCTACCTCGTCTGCACCCACGGTCGGCACGACCCGTGCTGTGCGTTGTTCGGCCGGCCGGTGGCGAGCGCCATGTGCGGCCTCGTCCCCGAGCGGACGTGGGAGTCGAGCCACGTCGGCGGTGACCGGTTCGGTGCCAACGTGGTCGTCCTGCCGCAGGGGCTCTACCTCGGACGGGTCATCCCGGGCCGCGCGTCGGAGGTCGTCGACGCCGTCGCCGCCCGGCGGATCCCCGTGAACCTGCTCCGCGGCCGCAGCAGCTTCTCGCTGCCCATGCAGGCCGCGCAACACTTCGCCCGGGCGGAACTCGTCGGCTCCGCCGACGGGGCTTCGCTCGACAGACCTCTGCTCGACGGCTTCGACGACCTGCGACCGCTCGGTGAGGAGCAGCTCGCGCGCGACGAATGGCAGATCCGCCTGCGGGGACCGGACGGGACCCTCGCCGTCGTCGTCCGCCGCACGCCCGGTAACACACCGCACCGGTTGACCTGCCACGCGCCGCAACCGCAGGTCTTCCCCGGGTTCGAACTGGTGTCGTACGACGCGGCCCCTTCCGCGAACGTCGCCTGACCCGCTGACGATCAGCGCCGCGGTAGCGCGGTGGCGCCCGCGTCAGCGCCCCTGGTCGACGGGGCACCAGAACAGGTTGCGCCCCACCATGACCTCGGTACGGATCGGCGTCCCGCACAGCCGGCACGGCAGGTCGTGGCGTCGGTAGACGTAGTACGCGTCCTCGGCGGTCACGCGACCGGTGCGGCGGCTGCGGTCCTCCGGTCGCGTGGTCACGATACGGCCCGCCCGGGCACCGGCCCTGATGATCACCTGCAGGTCGACCCACATCCCGTCCCACTCGGCGCGGGTGATCTCGCGACCCGGCCGGAAGGGTGAGATGCCCGCGCGGAAGAGCAACTCGGCACGGTAGACGTTGCCGATGCCGGCGATGACGGTCTGGTCCATGAGCAGCGCACCGATCGCCATGCGGCTCCGGGACAGGCGAGCCCACGCCGCCTCGCCGTCCTCCCCCGCGCGGAGCGGGTCGGGGCCGAGCCGGTCGAGGACCGCCCGCACCTCGGGACCGGTCAGCAGCTCGCACGCCGTCGGACCGCGGAGGTCGGCGTAGATCTCGTCGGTGCGCAGGCGCAGCCGGAGCGCCCCACGGGGCTCCGGCGCCGGCAGCGGCCCCTCGCGGAACTTGCCGTAGAGCCCGAGGTGCACGTGCAGCTGCTCGGAGAGCCCGTCGAAGACGTAGAACAGGTGCTTGCCGTAGGGCTTGATGCGGGTCAGCACCCGGCCGTCGAGCATCCGGGCCCCGTCGGCGAAACGGCCCTGCGGGCTCGACGCGCTCACCGAACGCCCGACGAGCACCTTCGTCTGGTCGCGCGCGAGTCGGTGGATCGTGTGGCCCTCGGGCATGCGCCGGGGTCTCCTCTCGTGCTGTCGGCGCGAGGCCGCGACCAGGCTGCCTCAGCCTGCGGAGGGAATCTCCCCCGAGCGCTCGTAATCACTCAGCATGGCGATGCGACGGCGGTGACGTTCGCCCTCGCTGAACGGTGTCGCGACGAACAGCTCGACGAAGCGCAGCGCGTCCGCGGTGGGGTACTGCCGCGCGCCCAGGGCGATGACGTTGGCGTCGTTGTGCTCGCGGCCGAGCTTGGCGGTGTCGTCGGTCCAGGCCAGTGCGGCGCGCACCCCGACGACCTTGTTGGCGGCGATGGCCTCGCCGTTGCCGGAGCCGCCGATGACGACTCCGAGGCTCCCGGGGTCGGCCACCACAGCTGCGGCCGCACTCAGGACGAACGGCGGGTAGTCGTCCTCGCCGTCGTAGACCTCGGGCCCGTGGTCGACGGGCTCGTGGCCGAGTTCGCGCAGCCGCTGCGTCACCGCCGCCTTCAACTCGAAGCCGGCATGGTCGGAGCCGAGGTGCACGCGCATGTC
>JAVEDQ010000181.1 GCA_030840885.1 Frankiaceae bacterium | reverse complement strand
AGCAGTCACCTCAGGAGCGGCCGCCGAGGCCGCGTCGGGTTCGGTGATTCCGGTGTCCGCCACGTCGCCGAGTCTAGAGACGACCGCCGACAGAATCAGACCGGGTAACGGCGGGTGCGGCCCAGTGCCCGCGAGCCGGTGATGCCGACCCGGCGACGGCGGCGTGCGCCGTAGGCCGACTCCTCCCGGGCCGCGGCCGGCACCGCGGAGCCGAGCATGCGCTTCAGTGCAGTCAGCGAGGCCACGCGGTGGACGTAGACCGGAGCGAAGCCGAGCCGGGCGAAGTAGCGGTTGGCCTCCCGGGAATCCGGAGGGACCGCGACCCCGAGCCCGTCCAGACCCCGCTGCTCCGCCCACGCCGTCGCGGCGGCGAGCAGGGCACGTCCCGCCCCGCAGCGGCGGGCGGAGGGGACGACGAAGAAGTGGTTCATCTGCACGACCGGTGCGTCCACGAAGGTGCCCGACCCGGCGACCGAACACAGCGTCATCCCGACCAGCCGCTCCGTCGCCGGCCCTCCCTGCGCCTCGGCGGAGTCGACGACGGCGACGAGCAGGCGGGCGTCGACGTCGTCCAGGGCGGCGAGGTAGCGCTGCTCGGCCTCGGTACGGGGGTCGAGCGCGCCCGCGGTGGCCGGTCTCGCCGTCCGCCGGCTCGTGGACAGCAGGTCGTCGAACAGCTCGAGCACGGCCCCGATGTCGTCCGGCGTCGCCGCACGCGCACGGGCTACAGCACGCGCCACGTCGCTCCTACTCCCGGCAACAGCCGCGGTCTTCCCGAGACGTTCCCGGTCGGGGGCGCGGACGCCATGATCCTGACGCCCGTCCAATGCCGAGAGCCAGGTTACCGAAGGGCCACCGGCGACGACCGGCCGACCGGCACGGCGAGGTTTCTCCCGCTGCGCCGACCACCCTCGCTGCGCCGACCACACTCGCTGCGCTATGCGCCCTCGCCCAGGTAGGCCGAGCGAACAGCGGGGTCCTCCAGGAGCTGCTTCGCGGTGCCTTCGAGCACGATCTCGCCGTTGGCGAGGACGTAGCCCCGAGTCGCGAGGCGCAGCGCCTGCGCAGCGTTCTGCTCGACCAGCAGCACGGTGGTCCCGTCGGCGTTGATCTGCCGGATGATCTGGAAGATGCGGGCCACGATCAGCGGCGCGAGCCCCATCGACGGCTCGTCGAGCAGCAGCAGCCGCGGCCGGCCCATCAACGCCCGCCCGATCGCGAGCATCTGCTGCTCGCCGCCGGACAGGGTGCCGGCGTCCTGCTTCCGCCGCTCGGCGAGCACGGGGAACATCCCGAGCATCCGCTCGGTGTCCTCCTTCACGTGCTTGCGGTCGCGGTAGGCCCCCATCTGGAGGTTCTCCTGGACCGTCATCGTCGGGAAGACCCGGCGTCCCTCCGGCACGTGACCGATGCCGACGCCCACGACCTGGTGGGCAGGGAGCGTGTCGACGCGCTTGCCGTCGAAGCGCACCTCACCGGTGACCGGCCGGAGCAGGCTGGAGACGGTGCGCAGCGTCGTGGTCTTGCCGGCCCCGTTCGCACCGAGCAGGGTGACGATCTCCCCCTCCTCGACGGTCAGCGAGACACCCCGCAGCGCCTGGACCGCGCCGTACCGGACGGCGACGTCGTCCACCTCGAGCAGGGTCATCGGGCATCCCCGGTCGTGTCGTCGTGCCTCGGGGCAGCAACAGCACCGGTACCGGGCGCCGTCGCGTCGGGCAGGTCGGTCGCGTCCACCGCGGTCTCCTCCGACTCCGCGCCGAGGTAGGCCTCGATGACGGCCGGGTCGCGCTGCACCTGGTCGGGCCGTCCGGTGGCGATGACCTTGCCGAAGTTCAGCACCACCACCTCGTTGGCGAGGCCCATGACCAACGGCATGTCGTGCTCGATCAGCAGCACGCTGACGCCGGTGTCGGCGATGCGGCGGATCAGCGCCGACAGCTCGACCTTCTCCGTCGGGTTGGTGCCCGCCGCCGGCTCGTCGAGGAGTAACAGCGACGGCACCGTGCCCAGGGCACGGGCGATCTCGAGGCGGCGCTGCTCGCCGTAGGGCAGCGCGGCTGCCAGTTCGTTGCTCTTGCTGGTGAGGCCGACCAGTTCCAGCAGCCGGTAGGCCTCGGCCACGCTGTTCCTCTGGTCGCGTCGGGCGTTGGGCAGCCGCAGCATCGAGCTCACGGCGTCACTCTTCTGCCGCGTCTCCACCCCGACCTGCACGTTCTCGAGCACCGTCAACGCCGGGAACAACCGGATGTTCTGGAAGGTACGGGCCACGCCGAGCCGGGCGATCTTGTGTGGCCGCCTGCCCAGCAGACCGACGGTCTTGCCCGCGCCCTTTCCACCGGGGCCCGGAGTGAACTCGACGCTGCCCTCCTGCGGTGTGTACGCGCCGGTCAGGCAGTTGAACAGCGACGTCTTGCCGGCGCCGTTCGGGCCGATGACGGCGAGCACCGAGCCGCGTCTCATCTGCAGGCTGACGTCGTTCAGGCTCGTCAACCCACCGAAGCGGAGGGTGACGTTGCGGACGTCGAGCACGACGTCCCCGGCGGGGATCGGCTCGTCGCTGCCGCCGGTCGGCTTGGTCAGCGCGGTGGTCATCGCTCGGTGACCGTTCCGGCGGCCAACATCTCCACCGACGCGCCGCCGCTCTCCGCCAACGCGAACTCCTGCGTTCTTCGGCGCGAGGGCAGCAGGCCCTGCGGCCGGAAGATCATCATGACCATGACCAGCGCCCCGAAGTAGATGTAGCGGTCGTTCGGCGGCACGATGTCACGCAGGATGAAGAAGGTCCCCTGGATGACGATCGCGCCGAGCACCACTCCGAACAGCGAGCCCATGCCGCCGAAGATGACGATGGTGAGCACCAGCAGCGAGGCCTGGAGGCTGAACGTCTGCGGGTTGAAGAACTGCTTCGTCGCGAAGATGACGCCGGCGATGCCCGAGGTGGACGCGCCGATCGCGAAGGCGAGCAGCTTGTAGCGCAGCGTCGGGACGCCGGTCGCCTCGGCGGCGACCTCGTCCTCACGGATGGCGGCGAGCCCGCGGCCGATGCGGCTGCGCTCCAGCGCCGAGAAGGCGAGCATGACCAGCACGATGAGCACGACCAGGAGGTAGTAGTACGGCAGCGGATCGATGCCCCAGTCGTAGTTGATCGGCCCGACGTGGATGGACAGCTTGGGGACGCCGAACGCGCCGCGCGAGCCGTTGGTGAAGCCGTCGGCGTTGTTCGCGACCTTCTGCACGATCTCGCCGAAGCCGAGCGTGACGATGGCGAGGTAGTCCCCCCGCAGCCGCAGTGTGGGTCCACCCAGCAGGGTGCCGGCGACCGCGGCGATGGCGAGCGCGATCGGGAAGACCGCGAACGGGTTGAACAGCACCGTCGAGTGCACGGGCAGTGCCGACTCGGACGTGAAGTAGGCCGTCGCGTAGGCGCCGATCGCGTAGAAGGCGATGTAGCCGAGGTCGAGCAGACCGGCGTAGCCGATGACGACGTTCAGACCCAGTGCCAGCAGGGCGTAGATGCCGACGTCGCTGACCGCCGCCTGCTGCGCCGCCGGGGAGAGCTGCAGCGGGACGAGGATGGCGACCACGAGCAGGAGCAGGTAAGTGATCTGCTTGGAGCCGGGCTTGGCGAAGGCTCGGCTGCCGGCCTTGCTGACGGTGGTCCGGACCTCGCGGACCTGCGGCGCGAACCGCTCGTAGACCAGCGTCACGACCCAGAGGACCAGGGCGCCACCGAGGAACAGGAAGACGCGGGCGTGGAAGATCGACCCCTTCACCCCAGCAAGGGGGGTGGGGCTGTCACCGGGCGGACCGGTCATCAGGGCCGCGACGAGCGCGACGCCGAGCAGGGTGGCGAGGCGCTTGAGAGGCGAGCTGACGGCTCCGCTGCTCGAGGCCGACGACGACGGCGGCGCGTTGACGGTCATGCCGCACGCCCGAGACGCTCGCCGA
>JAVEDQ010000161.1 GCA_030840885.1 Frankiaceae bacterium | reverse complement strand
GGCCGACCTCGGGAGCGCCCAGCCGTTCATCGGCGGCGGGCCGCACTCCGCGGGCCCAGGCGTCGGCGGCGGTCCGCGGTTTGCCCTCGGCCTGCACCTCACCCAACGTGACGGCGTCGGTGCCGGTTCCGACGAGAACAGAGGTCTTGCCGACCGCCAGCTCGCCGGGGCCCAGGGCCGCCTCCGCCGTTCCGCCGAGCCGGACCGGACCGAGCTTCAGCCGCTTGCCGCGGAACGTCGTCCAGGCACCTGGCGCGGGTGTGGCACCCCGGATCAACCGATCGACCGCGAGCGCCGGCTTCGTCCAGTCGACCTCGACGTCGGCGACCTCGACCTTCGGCGCCAGGCTGACGCCGTCGGGGGGCTGCGGGCGGGCCTCGAGCCGGCCGTCCTCGATGCCGTCGAGGGTCGCGACGAGCAGTCCCGCGCCGGACCGCGCGAGCCGGTCGAGCAGGGCGCCTGCGGTGTCGTCGGGCCGGACGGTCTCGGTGACGACGCCGAACACCGGGCCGGTGTCCATGCCCGCCTCGAGCCGGAAGGTGCTGGCCCCGGTGACCTCGTCGCCCGCCATGACCGCGTGCTGCACCGGTGCCGCGCCGCGCCAGGCCGGCAGCAGCGAGAAGTGCAGGTTGACCCAGCCGTGGGTCGGGACGTCCAGGGCGGCCTGGGGCAACAGGGCGCCGTAGGCCACGACCGGGCAGCAGTCCGGGGCGAGTTCGCGGAGCCGGTCGAGGAACTCCGGTTCGCGGGGCCGGTTCGGCTGCAGCACCTCGACGCCGGCCGCAACGGCCAGCTGCTTCACCGGGGACTCGGCGATCCGCCGACCCCGGCCCGACCGAGCGTCGGGACGGGTGACCACGGCGACGACCTCGTGCCGCGGTGAGTCGAGAAGGGCCCGGAGGCTGGGAACGGCCGGCTCGGGGGTGCCGGCGAAGACGAGACGCATGACCGGCGCTCTAGAGCGCGCGTCCCCCGAACAGGGGGTGCGGGCTCTCCTTGATGACCGGTGACGCGGTGGAAGGGCTCCCGTTCTCGTTCCACTCCGCCTCGCGGATCGCCTTCATCGCCTCTTTGCGGGTCTTCGGGTCGAGCCGGTCGACGAACAGGATGCCGTCGAGGTGGTCGGTCTCGTGCTGCAGCGCCCGCGAGAGGTAGCCGGAGCCCTCGATGGTGACCAGGTCGCCGTACATGTTCTGCCCGGCGGCCACAACGTGCTCGGGCCGCTTCAGCTCGAAGGCGAGATCGGGAATGGACAGGCAACCCTCGTCGCCGTCCATCATCTCCTCGCTGAACGGGCCCAGCACCGGGTTGATGAGGTGCCCGACCTCGTCGTCCACGTCGTAGGTGAACACGCGTAGCGAGACGCCGATCTGCGGGGCGGCGAGCCCGGAGCCCGGCGCGTCCCGCATGGTCTCGGTGAGGTCCTTGACCAGCCGCCGCAGTTCGCGGTCGAAGGTGGTGACGGGGAGGGCTTTGGTACGCAGCACGGGGTCGCCGATGAGGCGGATGGAACGGACGCTCACCGTGCCGAGTCTACGGAGCTGGCCAACTGTCGGTGATCTTCACTCCCTGGCTGACTGTCCTGTCAGGTCTACTTGACACCCGTGAGCTTGTCAGGTCATCCTGACGCAGTGACCTCACCACCGAGCAGCGCCGTCGCATCGGAGGATCCGTTCGTCGGCCTTCGTGCCGTCGTCGCCCTACGACGTCTGGCCGACCGCGTCGAGGCCACGCAGGTGGCGGCCGCCCGGCAACGCGGTTGGTCCTGGCAGCAGATCGGCGACGCACTCGGGGTGACCCGGCAGTCGGTCCACGAGAAGTACGGAAGGTGACTCGATGTTCGAACAGTTCACGGTCTCGACCCGAGCAGCCGTGATAGCGGCGCAGACCGAGGCCCGACGTCAGGGGGCGCGCACCATCGGCACCGAACATCTGCTCCTGGGCCTGCTCGACGAGGACGACGGACGGCTGTCGACCGCACTCGGTGTCGACGAAGCGGTGTGCCGAGCCGCGCTCGACCGGATGGACGGCGAGGCGCTCGCCTCGGTCGGGGTGGACGCGGGCGCCTTCGGGGAGCTCCGGGAAGCGGAGCCCCGCGGGCACCTGCCGCTCACCGCAGCGAGCAAGAAGGTGCTGAGCGGCACGCTGAGCGAGGCACGACGAGCCCGACGACGGTCGCTGCAGCCCCAGGACCTGTTGCTCGCGCTCCTGGCCCGGGAACGGCCGGATCCGGTGGCCGAGCTGCTGGTTCGGATGTCGGTGGACCCCGCCGTCGTACGCGCTCGGCTGGCCTCGGCCGCCTGACCCTCAGCCGATCTGGGCCGGGTCGAGCCGCACGCGGACGCTCGGCTCCCCCTTCTTCGGCTTACGGGCCCGCTGCACGTCGGCAACGGCGGCGGCGAGAGCCGGACCGTCACGGCGTGGGACGCGCAGCAGAAGCCGCTCATTCTGCTCGTCGAGCGGTATCGGGCCCAGCACGTCGGCGACACCGCCGAGCGACGGCTGCGCGAGCACCTCGTCGACGAGGGAGTTGGCGGCTTCGGAGAGTCCTTCGACGGCCGCGAGCCGGACGGCGGGCGGGAACCCGAGTGCTTCCCGGCTGCGGGCCTCGGTCTCGGCGAACCAGCGCGGGTCCCAGCGGACGAGCGCCTGCACGGCGGGCACGCCCGGCTCGGCGCCGACGAGCACGACCTGCCCGCCCTCGGCGGCCGAGCGCGCGAGCGCGGCGGCGTTGCACCAGCGGCGCAGCGCCTCCTCAG
>JAVEDQ010000154.1 GCA_030840885.1 Frankiaceae bacterium | reverse complement strand
CTCGGGTCGGCGCCGATCGAGGGCCGGATCAGCGGCGTGGTCGACATCCCGAACGCCTGCGCCTCGCTGTACCTGCCGACGGCCATCTTCGACTTCGACATCCGGCCCTCGTCGAGCGGGCCGAGCTACGCCGACCGGGGGAGCTGCGCGCTCTCGAGCTGACCCGCCGCCAGCTGAGCCGTCCCCGTGCCGGGCCTTCACGGCCCGGTTCCGGGGGTGGTGAACCTCCGGCATCGAGGGGCTACGTCGGCGCAACACGGGCGTCACCGGGCTCGACCAGCATGGTCCTGGTGAGCGACACGAGCGGGATGCCCGCGGGGATGCACACCGTGCTCTCACACTGCCCGTACTGCTCACTGCAGTGCGGCATCGAGATAACCGCAGGTGACAGGCCCGCATCGCTCCAGCCGCAGGCCGACGCGGGAATCAGTCGTGGCGGGCTCAACCGCGGCGGCCTGTGCTCCAAGGGCTGGTCGGCGACCGACCTGCTCGACCATCCGGAACGACTCACCACCCCGCTGATCCGCGACCGCAAGGGCGGCGAGCTGCGCGAGGCGAGCTGGGACGAGGCCCTCGACCGCATCGCCGCCGCGATCACCGCGACCCAGGACGAGTACGGCCGCGACGCGGTCGGCTGCTTCGGCGGCGGCGGGCTGACCAACGAGAAGGCCTACGCGTTGGGCAAGTTCGCCCGCGTCGGCCTGCGCAGCTCGCAGATCGACTACAACGGCCGGTTCTGCATGTCTTCGGCCGCCGCGGCGACCACCCGTGCGTTCGGCATCGATCGGGGCCTGCCGTTCCCGTTCTCCGACATCGCCGGCGCCGACGCCGTCCTGCTCATCGGCAGCAACCCGGCCGACACCATGCCGCCGGCCATGCAGTTCTTCGACGAAGGGCGCTCGCACGGGGCGCACCACATCGTCGTCGACCCGCGACGGACGGCCACGGCCAAGGGCGCGAGCCGGCACCTGCAGATCCGCCCCGGTACCGACATCGCCCTCTCGAACGGGTTGCTCCACCTGGCCATCCGAGAGGGCCTCGTCGACGAGGACTACGTCGCGGCCCGCACCGTCGGCTGGGATGCGGTGCGGCGCAGCGTCTCCTCGTTCTGGCCGGACCGGGCCGAGCGCATCACCGGGATCGCCGTCGAGGACCTGCGCACCACCGTCCACCAGCTCGCCGAAGCCGACCGCGCCCTGATCCTCACCGCCCGCGGCCCCGAGCAGCAGCGCGGCGGTACCGACGCTGCACTGGCGTTCATCAACCTCGCGCTCGCACTCGGACTGCCCGGCGTGGAGGGCTCCGGCTGGGGGACCGTCACCGGCCAGGGCAACGGGCAGGGCGGCCGCGAACACGGCCAGAAGGCCGACCAGCTACCCGGCTACCGCAAGCTCGACGACCCCGAGGCCCGCGCGCACGTCGCCGGGGTGTGGGGGATCGACCCGGACGAGCTTCCGGCACCCGGGTTGTCGGCCTACGAGATGCTCGACCGGCTCGGCACCGAGGGCGGGGTGCGGACGATGCTGGTGATGGCGTCGAACGTCGTCGTCTCCGCCCCGAACGCCAACCGGGTCGCCGATCGACTCGCCGCCCTCGACTTCCTCGCGGTCAGCGACATCTTCCTCTCCGAGACCGCGGAGCTCGCCGACGTCGTCCTCCCGACCGCCCAGTGGGCGGAGGAGGAGGGCACCATGACCAATGTCGAAGGCCGCGTCCTGCGCCGCCGCCGGGCTCTGCCGCCGCCCGAGGGAGTGCTCACCGACCTCGAGACGCTCGCCGCCCTCGCCGACCGCCTCGGGCGCGGCAAGTACTTCTCCGCCGACCCCCGCGAGGTCTTCGACGAGCTGCGCCGCGCGAGCAGCGGCGGGCTCGCCGACTACGCCGGCATCACCTACGACCGGATCGACGCCGAGGACGGCGTCTACTGGCCCTGCCCCGAGCAGCGGGCCGGTGAGGCGCCGCACCCGGGGACCCCGCGGCTGTTCGCCGATCGCTTCGCGACGCCCGACGGCCGCGCCCGGTTCCATCCCGTCGTCTTCCGCGGTGCCACCGAGAAGCCCGACGACGAGTTCCCCTACGTCCTGACCACCGGCCGGCTGATGCAGCACTACCAGTCCGGAACCCAGACCCGGCGGACGAAGACGCTGATAATGACCGTCCCGGACGCCGTCGCCGAACTGCACCCCGACCTCGCGCGTCGTCACGGCATCGGCGCCAGCGACCTGGTGCGGCTGCGCACCCGCCGCGGGGTCGCGGTCTTCCGCGCCCGGCTCACCGACGCCATCCGGCCCGACACGGTCTTCGCCCCCTTCCACTGGGGCGGCGACTCGCTGGCCAACCTGCTGACCAGCCCCGCGCTCGATCCGCAGTCGCGGATGCCGGAGTTCAAGGCCTGCGCGGTGGCCATCGACCGGCACGGCGGCCCGGACGATCCGATCCGGCTCGAGAGTTCTGACAGCTTCCATACCGCTGACACCGCCGACACCGCCCCGACGAAAGGCATCTGACCATGGCGCACAGCACGCCTCGTTTCCTGCAGGGCACGTACGCCATCGAGGGCAAGGGCCTCGACAAGCCCGACCTGCTCGACGGCGCGCTCACCTACACCGTGCCGGCCGGGCACGTCGCGCAGACGGTCTACTTCCGCGGCGGCAACTCCAGCGACGAGCTGGTCACGGTCGTGCTGCTACGCGACGGGACGCCGATGCGTTACTTCCCGATCGGCGCGAAGGCGTCGACGCACGTCCCGCTGCGGGTGGTCGAGGATCTGCTCGGCGACACGACGATCGAGGTGCACCTCGCCGCCCCGGAGGGCACGACCGGCTCGGTCGTCGTGGACCTCGGGATGGTGGAGGTCTGATGACGCTGCTCGACGACCGGCGCAACACCGACAACCGCAACACCGACAACCGCAACACCGATACAGCCGACGACGTCCGCGTCGGCTTCGACACCGGTGCCGACCCTGCCGCCGATCTGCCGCCCACCGGCCACCGCATCGTCGTGGTCGGCAACGGCATGGCCGGTGCGCGCACGGTCGAGGAGATCCTGCAGCGCGACCCGGACCGTCGCTTCGAGATCACCATGTTCGGCGAGGAGCCGTACGGCAACTACAACCGCATCCTGCTCTCGAACCTGCTGGCCGGGGTCGAGCAGGAGGACGAGATCTACCTCAACGCGCTCGACTGGTACCGCGAGCACGACATCACCCTGCACACCGGCGCGAAGATCGCGAAGATCGACCGCTGGGCGAAGGTGATCGAGACCGCCGACGGCACCTCGACGCCCTACGACATCCTCATCCTCGCCACCGGCAGCCGGTCGTTCTTCCCGCCGCTGGAGGGCATGCGGCCCGCCGACGACCCGGACGGACTCGTTCCCGGCGTCTTCGGGTTCCGCACGTTGGACGACACGCGCGCCATGGCCGCGTACGCCGAAGGCCACCAGACCGCGGTCGTGATCGGCGGCGGTCTGCTCGGACTCGAGGCGGCCCGCGGGTTGCAGTCCCACCACGGCCTCGACGTCCACGTCGTGCACGCGACCGACACCCTGATGAACCAGCAGCTGGTCAAGGTCGCCGGCGACATCCTGCGCAAGAGCGTGGGCGACCTCGGCATCACGGTGCACATGGACGCCAGGGCCTCGAAGATCCACACCGACCCGGACCAGGGCCACAAGGTCACCGCGCTCGAGTTCGCGAACAAGACCGTCATCGCCTGCGACATGATCGTGGTCACCGCCGGCATCCGCCCGGTGACCGAGCTCGGCCAGCAGGCAGGTCTCACGGTCGAGCGGGCCATCGTCGTCGACGACCAGATGCGCTCGGTCGACGACGACTCCATCTACGTCGTCGGGGAGTGCGCGCAGCACCGCGGCGAGGTCTACGGCTTGGTCGCGCCGTTGTGGGAGCAGGGCGTCGTCATCGCCGAGCACATCACCGGCGAGAACCCCAAAGCGGCGTACCACGGCTCCCGCACCGCGACGAAGCTCAAGGTCGCCGGGGTCGACGTCGCCGCCATCGGGCTGAA
>JAVEDQ010000139.1 GCA_030840885.1 Frankiaceae bacterium | reverse complement strand
GGCCGAACGCGGCGACCTCGACGTCGACGAAGCCCTCGCCCGCATCAGGTCCTACGCGCAGGCGACCGGTCGGCGGCTCGGGCAGGTGGCGACCGAGGTGGTCGGCGGCCGGGTCGACATGGCTGCCCTGCTCGGTCGCTAGTCAGGAGCCGTCGAGCGCCCGGTCGAGGTTGATGGCGGCGCTGATCAGCGACAGATGTGTCAACGCCTGCGGGAAGTTGCCGAGCTGATCGCCGGTCAGCCCGATCTGCTCTGCGAACAGGCCGAGGTGATTGGAGTAGGTGAACATCTTCTCCAACGCGAGCCGCGCCTCGTCCAACCGGCCGGCGCGGGTCAGCGTCTCGACGTACCAGAACGAGCACATCGAGAACGTGCCCTCGGATCCCTGCAGCCCGTCCGAAGCGTCGGCGCCAGCGTCGGCTCCAGCATCGACGTCGGCATCGGCGTCAGCACCGGAGTCAGAACTGCTGCCGGTGTCGTAGCGGAAGACCAGGGCGTCGGTCACCAACGACGACTCGATCGCCTCGAGCGTCGCGAGCACCCGCTCGTCGGTGGGGGAGAGGAACTTGACCGCCGACATCAGCAGTAGCGACGCGTCGAGCTCGTCGGAGCCGTAGGCCTGCACGAACGCGTTGCGCTCGTCGCTCCACCCCCGCTCCATGATCTGTTCGAAGATCGCGTCACGGGTGCCTGACCAGGCGCCGATGTCGCCGGGCAGGCCACGCTGCCGACTGATGCGGATCATCCGCTCCATCGCGACCCAGGACATCAGCCGTGAGTAGACGTGGTCCCGCGGCTCCGAGCGCACCTCCCAGATGCTCTCGTCCGGGCGGTCCCAGTTGTCCTGCAGCCATGCGACGACCTGCTGCAGCTGTTTCCACGAGGTGTAGGAGATGCCGTCGCCGTACTTGTTGAACAGGTAGACCGAGTCGATCAGCTCGCCGTAGATGTCGAGCTGCAGTTGCCCGGCGGCGTCGTTGCCGATGCGCACCGGCCGGGAGCCGCGGTAGCCGTTCCAGTGCGTCAACTCGCGCTCGGCCGGTGGGGGTCCGCCGTCGATGTCGTACATGACCCGCAGCGGCCCGGTGCCGGCGTCGGGTTGTTCGGCGAAGCGGTCGGTGAGCCAGTGCATGAAGGCGGCGGCCTCGTCGGTGAAGCCGAGGCGCAGCAGCGCGTACAGCGAGAAGGCCGCGTCGCGGATCCAGACGTAGCGGTAGTCCCAGTTGCGGACACCTCCCGCGTCCTCGGGCAGCCCGGCCGTCGGTGCGGCCACGACGGCGCCCGACGGCTCGTGCGTCAGCAGCTTGAGGGTGAGGGCGGACCGGTTGACCATCTCGCGCCAGCGTCCGGTGTAGACCGACCGTGAGATCCACGACTGCCAGAACCGCACCGTCACGCGCAGCAGGTCGTCGGCGTCGTCGGCGGCCGGCCGGTCGGTGTCGCAGGTGAGGATGAACGTCCGGCTCTCGCCGGAAGCGAGCGTGAACTCGCCGGTCAGGTCGCGGCCGCTGTCGGAGACCGACATGTCGACGTCGGACTGCAGGTGCAGCGTGAGTTCCTGCGAGCGCAGCACGATGCCCCGGTCCCCCGAGGCGTTGCCCGTGCGCTCGATCCGGTGGGTCGCGCGGCCGTAGTCGAAGCGTGGCGAGATGTCGCAGCGCAGCGTCATGCTGCCGCGGACGCAGAGCACGTTCCGCACGATCCGGGTGTGGTGGTCGGGGTCGTGCGCTTTCGACAGCGGCATGAAGTCGCGGAGCTCGACCACGCCCTGCTCGGAGAGGAAGCGGGTGATGAGGACGTTCGAGTCCGGGATGTAGAACTGCCGCGACCAGCCCACGCCGTCGGCGGGCCCGATGGCCCAGCGGCCGCCTTCGTCGGCGTCGAGGATCGCTCCGAAGACGCTCGGTGAGTCGAAGCGCGGGAAGCAGAACCAGTCGATCCGGCCGTCGGCACCGATGAGTGCCGCGGTGCGCAGGTCGCCGATCAGGCCGTGCTCGGCGATGGGGAGGTAGTCGGGCGAGCCGTCCTCGCCGTGTCCTGGCACGACACGAGCCTAGTGACGGGCACCTGGCTGACGGCTGAATCGTCGATGGTCCGGCGGACCATCAGTCCTTGCGGTAGGCGTGCAGCACGAGCGGAGCCGCGAGCAGGATCAGCGCCGCGGACCAGACCAGCGAGCCGACGAGGTAGAAGGTCAGCGAGTGGCCGAAGGTCGCGGTCACCGGGTCGCCGAGCAGCAGGCCGCGCCAGGTGTTGACCATGAAGGTCAACGGCTGCCAGGCGGCGAAGGCCTGCAGCACGCCGGGCATGGTCTCGACCGGGACGAAGGCGCTGGAGAGGAACGAGAACGGCACGGCGAGGATGCTGAGCCCCTGGGCCGCCTGCGCCGAGCCGCTGACCAGGCCGAGCCAGACGAAGATGCCGGACAGGGCGAGCGCGTAGACGACGAGCAGGCCGATGGCGAGGAGCCAGTGCCCGGGGGCAGCGCCGGTGCGGAACCCGACCGCGAAGCCGACGCCCAGCGTCACCAGCGCGACGACCAGCATGAGGGCTGCGTCGGTCACGGCTCGGCCGGCGAGGACGGCGACGCTCGGTACCGGCAGCGAACGCAGCCGGTCGTAGAGCCCGCTCGCCGACTCCTCGGCCACCGCGACCGACCCGCCGCCCGCGGTGAACAGCAGGCCGCTGACGACGAACCCGGGAACCAGGAAGTCGACGTAGGACAGGCCCGGAACTCCGATGGCGCCACCGAGCACGTAGCGGAACATCAGCAGGAACAGGACGCTCTGCACGATCGCGATGCCGAGGATCTGCGGGCTGCGCGCGATCTTCAGGCCGGTCCGGATCGCGACCGCCGAGAGCGTGGTGAAGGCGCTCGCGGAACCGGACGGGGCGCCCGGCCGGGGCTGTGCCTTAGGGGTGACGGCGTTGGGGGTGGTGGTGGTCATGCGGCGTCTCCCGCCATCTCGCGTCGCTGGTCGGTGCCGCTGCTGCTGCCGGTACCGGTGCCGCTGTCGGACTCTTCGGGCGCGTCCCGCTCGGCCGGGTGGCCGGTGAGGGCGAGGAAGACGTCGTCGAGCGTCGGCCGGCGGAGCGCCACGTCGGTCATCGTGATGCCGGCCGTCGACAGGGCGCCGGCGCGGGCCAACATCTCGTCGGCGCCACCGGCGACCGGGACGGTCAGACGCTGGGTGTTGCGGTCGACGACGGTCTCCGGGCCGAGCATCGCCGCGGCCCGGTCGAGGTCTCCGCCGTCGGCGAGCTGCACGTCGACCACGTCGCGGCCGGCCTGTGTCTTGAGCTCGTCCGGCGTACCCGAGGCAACGAGACGGCCGTGATCGATGATCGCGATGAGGTCGGCGAGGCGGTCGGCCTCCTCCAGGTACTGAGTGGTCAGCAGCACGTCGGTGCCGGTCGCGACCAGCTCCTCGATCGCCACCCACAGTTCGCTGCGGCTCCGGGGATCGAGGCCGGTCGTCGGCTCGTCGAGCAGGAGCAGTTGGGGCGAGCCGACGAGGCTGGCCCCGAGGTCGAGCCGGCGCCGCATGCCGCCGGAGTAGGTCTTGACCAACCGCTTGCCGGCGTCGGCGAGCCCCATCTGCTCGAGCACGCGCTCGCTGGCCAGCGTGGCCTCGCGCCGCCGGTGACCGAACAGGCGCGCCACCATCCGCAGGTTCTCGAGGCCGGTGAGGGCCGGCTCCACCGCGGCGTACTGCCCGGCCAGGCCGATGACCCGACGCACCTGCTCGGGCGCCCGGAGCACGTCGTGCCCGGCGACGGTGAGCGTTCCCGACGACGGCCGGGTCAGCGTGGCGATGGCGCGCACCAGCGTCGTCTTGCCGGCGCCGTTGGGGCCGAGCAGGGCGAGCACCTTGCCCGCGGGAGCGACGAGGTCCAGACCGTCCAGAGCGCGGACCGCCCCCGAACCGCTGCCGTACTGCTTCACGAGCCCGGAGGCTTCGACAATCACGTCCATGGGTGTCGAGCCTCCCCGCACGGCTGAGCTTTGTCAAACAAATGGTTGACAGGGTTAGCGCTCGGGATGAATCCGACGTACGGTGCCGGTGTGGTCGGACCCAGACGTTCCCCCGCGGGCGACGAGCGGCAGCGCGACGCCGAACGCAGCCGCACGGCGCTGGTCGACGCCGCCGAGGTGGAGTTCGGGGACAAGGGCCTCGCCGGCGCGCGGGTCGAGGCGATCGCCGCACGTGCCGGCGTCAACAAGCAGCTGATCTCGTACTACTTCGGCGGCAAGCAGGGCTTGTACGACGCGATCCTCGAGCGCTGGTACGCCCGCGAGCGCTCCTTCGACGGACCGGGGGTGACGCTCCCCGACCTGGTGCTGCGCTACCTGGAGGACGGCCGGAGCAACGTCTCCATGACGCGGATGTTCCTGCGCGAGTCGTTGGACGGCGACCCCTCCCAGGTGGCCGCCGCCCCGGACGCCGAGGACCTGCAGGGCCTGCGCCGCCGGCAGCTCGCCGGGGAGATCGGCCCCGATCTCGACCCGGCCTTCGTCCTGCTCTTCCTGCAGGCGCTGGTCGTGGCCCGCGTCCTCTACCCCGCCGAGGCGAAGCGGCTCACCGGGCTCGAACCGGACTCCCAGGAGTTCCACGACCGGCTGCGCGAGCAACTCGCCCGGGTCGTCGAGCGCCTCGCCTGACGGGCCGAGATGCTGCCGGGCGAGCCGTTCAACCGTGGTCGGGGACGCCCGTCACCTCGTGGTCGGCCCGGTAGAGCGCCTCGCGGATGAGGGCCCGCAGGTGGCTCCCCTCCGCGGAGTAGAGGCGTCGCCGTCCCGAGGTGCGCTGGACGACGAAGCCGCCGAGCCGCAGCTTCGCCAGGTGCTGGCTCGCCACCGTCGGGCTCGTGCGGGCGCGCGCCGCGAGTGTCGTCACGTCGAGCTCCTCGCTGCCCAGCAGCCAGAGCAACTTCAGACGGGTCGGATCGGCCAGCATCGAGAACATCGCGGCCGCGACGCCGGCCTGGTCGTCGGTCGGTACGTCGAACGCCGCCGGCGCCGGCTCGCCGTCCGCTGTCGCGTGACCCACGACGGCCTCCTTCCCGATCAGTCATCTGCACGTGCATGCAGATGTTAGCTAGTCTGGAGGCATGACGTGCACAGCAACCAGCGTCGGCCACCAGCATGCCGTCGCAGCCGACCCGCAGGGCCGGGGCGAGCACGACCGCGACCACGAGCACGGCCACGGCCACGGGCTGCTCGGCCGGCTCCGGCACGCCGCCGGTGAACTGTTCGGCGGCCACGAGCATGACTCCGAAGCCGGGACACTCGACGACGTCCTGGGCGACCGGGCGGGCCGACGGGCGCTCGTGATCAGCCTGGTGGTGCTCGGGGTCACCGCCGTCCTCCAGATCGCGGTGGCCCTGGTCTCGGGCTCAGTCGCCCTGCTCGGCGACGCGGTGCACAACGTGGCGGACGCCCTCACCGCGCTCCCGCTGTTCGTGGCCTTCGCGCTGTCGC
>JAVEDQ010000095.1 GCA_030840885.1 Frankiaceae bacterium | reverse complement strand
CGCCGATGCTGGACGCCGTCCGGGCCGAGGCGACGCTCGGCGAGATCTGCGACGCGCTGCGCGACGAGTGGGGCGTCTACACCGAGCCGCCGCAGTTCTGACCTACCGGCGCGGGGCCGCCCTGACCCTGAAAACATGACTGCGAGAATGGGCGCATGCCGAACATCGCCACCGCCGACCGCGTCGAACGCGACGAACTGCTCGAGTTCCACCGGCCGCGGCACAAGTGCCTGCTCGTCACCACGAGGTCCGACGGCCGGCCGCAGACCTCGCCGGTGACGTCCGGGCTGGACGGCGAGGGGCGGCTGGTCATCTCGACCTATCCGGAGCGGGCGAAGGTGACGAACCTCCGGCGCGACCCCCGCGTGACGGCGTGCATCCTGTCCGACGAGTGGAACGGCGCCTGGGTGCAGGTGGAGGGCACCGCCGAGGTCCTCGACATGCCGGACGCGCTCGACGGGCTCGTGGAGTACTTCCGGAACATCTCCGGCGAGCACCCCGACTGGGACGAGTACCGCGAGGCGATGCGCAAGCAGGACAAGAGCCTGATCCGGGTCACGCTCGAACGCTGGGGACCCATCGCCACCGGTGGCTTCCCGGCCCGGTTGGTCAGCTAGACCTCGAACCAGACCCGCTTGCCGTGGGCCAGCGGTTCCCATCCCCAGCACTCCGCCATGGCGGCGATGAGCGGGAGACCGCGGCCGCCGAGGTCGATGCTGTCCAGCTCACCGAGCGTCGGTTCGTCGTCGGAGCCGTCCTCGACGGCGATGCGCACCGCCCCGTCGTGGTCCTCGACGTGGACGACCAGATCCGTCCCGGCGTGCAGCAGCGCGTTGGTGACGAGCTCACTGGTCAGCAGCTCGGCGGTGTCGCAGACGTCGATCTCACGGCGGGACGCCAAGGCGCCACGGACCAGCCCGCGGGCGAACCGCGGGCTGGTGGGTGAGCCATCAAGGTGGCGATGTAGGTCGATGTCCGTTACGTGCCCTTAGCACGGGGGGTGGCAACCCCCTGACGGAGGGTCAAGTGCTCCGGGTGTTCGGCACCTCTTGTGCCGCGGGTCACCCGGTTGACAGCATGGGCCGATGAGCACCGGGTCGGCCGTCCAGCGCACCTCCTACGAGCACGGCACATCGACGACGCCGCTGATCGGTGACCCCATCGGGCGGCTGCTCGAGCAGACCGCCAGCCGTTTCGGCGACCGGGAGGCCGTCGTCAGCCGGGCGCAGGGCGTACGCCTGACCTACGCCGAGCTCGACGCCCGGGTCACGCTGCTCGCGCGCGGTCTACTCGATCTGGGCCTGCGCCGAGCTGACCGGGTCGGCATCTGGAGCCCGAACAACGTCGAGTGGCTGCTGCTGCAGTACGCCACGGCCAAGCTCGGGGTGCTGCTCGTCAACATCAACCCCGCCTACCGGTCGCACGAGCTGAGCTTCGTGCTGCAGCAGTCCGGCTGCCGCGTCCTGGTGGCGGCACCGTCGTTCAAGACCTCGGACTATCGGGCGATGGTCGGCGAGGTCCGCGGCGAGTGCCCGTCGTTGGAACACGCCGTATTCCTCGGCGACCCGGCCTGGGAGGCGCTGTTCGACCCGACCACACCGGCCGACGCCGTGACGACGGCGTCCGCCGAACTCTCCGCCGACGACGCGATCCACATCCAGTACACGAGCGGCACCACCGGCTTCCCCAAGGGCGCCACCCTCTCGCACCACAACCTGGCCAACAACGGCTTCTTCGTCGGCGAAATCTGCGGCTACACCGAGGTCGACCGGATCTGCGTGCCGGTGCCCTTCTACCACTGCTTCGGCATGGTCATGGCGAACCTCGCGGCCCTGACCCACGGCAGCTGCATCGTCATCCCGTCGGCCGCCTTCGAGCCGGGGGCAGCGCTGGCAGCGGTCGCCGAGGAGAAGTGCACGTCGCTGTACGGGGTGCCGACGATGTTCCTCGCCGAGCTCGAGGACCCGGGCTTCGCCTCCTACGACCTCTCCACCTTGCGGACCGGGATCATGGCCGGTTCGCCGTGCCCGGTCGAGGTGATGAAGCGCGTCATCAGCGAGATGGGGATGGCCGAGGTGACCATCTGCTACGGCATGACCGAGACCTCGCCGGTGTCCACGCAGACCCGTCGCGATGACGACCTGGAGCGGCGGGTCTCCACCGTGGGCCGGCCACACCCGCACATCGAGGTGAAGGTCGTCGACCCGGAGACCGGACGGACCCTCCCCCGCGGCGAGACCGGCGAGTTCTGCACGCGCGGTTACTCGGTGATGCTCGGCTACTGGGACGAGCCCGAGAAGACGGCCGAGGCCATCGACGCCGGGCGGTGGATGCACACCGGCGACCTCGCGACGATGGACGACGCGGGCTACCTCAACATCGTCGGCCGCACGAAGGACATGGTCATCCGCGGCGGCGAGAACGTGTACCCGCGGGAGGTCGAGGAGTTCCTCTACGCCCACCCGGCGATCGCCGACGTCCAGGTCATCGGAGTGCCCGACGTGCGCTTCGGTGAGGAACTCTGCGCCTGGATCCGGCTCCGCGAGGGCGCAACGCTCACCGAGGACGAGGTCCGCGAGCACTGTCGCGGCAAGCTCGCGCACTACAAGGTGCCGCGCTACGTCCGCTTCGTCGACGAGTTCCCGATGACCATCACCGGCAAGATCCAGAAGTACAAGATGCGCGCGGACAGCATCGAGAGCCTCGGTCTGCAGGACGCGGCGGCCGCGCAGCACGCCTGAGGGGCTGTGGGGCTGCCGGGCTCGGCCGGCGTCAAGACGGCGTCAAATCCGCAGCTCGGCGCGCCAAGGTGCCGTCAAGGGCGGCCGCGGACAGCTCCGGTGCGTCGAGGCTTCGAGGACAGCCTTCGAAGTGGAGTCCCCGTGCCCCTGTTCGGCAAGCGCATCCTCGTCGGCCGGCCGCTGCGCAGCGACCGGCTCGACGACACCCTGCTGCCCAAGCGGATCGCCCTGCCGGTCTTCTGCAGCGACCCGCTCTCTTCCGTCGCCTACGCCACCGAGCAGATCGTGCTCGTGCTCGGTCTCGGCGGCCTCGCCCTGCTGCACCTGACGCCATGGCTCGCCGTCGGCGTCGTCGCGCTGCTCGTCATCGTCGTCGCGTCCTACCGGCAGACCTGCTTCGCCTACCCCAACGGCGGAGGTGCCTACGCGGTCAGCAGGGACAACCTCGGCCCGACCGCGGCACTCGTCGCCGCGAGCGCCCTGCTCGTCGACTACGTGCTGACCGTCGCGGTCAGCGTCGTCGCCGGCGTCGCGGCCATCACGAGCGCCGTGCCGTCGCTGGTACCGCACGCGGTCTCGCTCTCGCTGCTGTTCATCGTCCTCCTCTGCCTCGCCAACCTGCGGGGCGTCCGCGAGTCGGGCACCGCGTTCGCCCTACCGACCTACGGCTTCATCGTGGCGGTCTTCGCGATGCTCGCTGTCGCCGGCCTGAAGCTCGCCACCGGCCACCAGGTCACCGCCGAGAGCGCGCAGTACTCCATCACGGCCGTGCAGCACACCGGCGGAATGCTGACCGTCTTCCTCGCCCTGCGCGCCTTCGCCTCCGGCTGCACGGCGCTGACCGGGGTCGAAGCGATCAGTAACGGTGTCCCGGCCTTCCGGCCGCCGAAGAGTGGGAACGCGGCCCGCACGCTGGTGGCCATGGGCACGCTTGCTGTCCTGATGTTCGCCGGCATCACCGCCCTCGCCGTCGTGGCGAAGGTCCACATGGCCGAGAACCCGTCGGCGCTGGTCGGGTTGCCGGCGGGGCAGGAGCAGAAGACGGCGCTGAGCCAGCTCGGCCTCGCCGTGTTCGGGCAGGGCCTGGCGTTCTACCTGCTGCAGGCGTTCACCGCAGCGATCCTGGTGCTCGCGGCGAACACGGCCTACAACGGCTTCCCGGTGCTCGCCTCGATCCTGAGCAAGGACAGCTACCTCCCGCGTCAGCTCTCGCGCCGCGGCGACCGGCTGGTCTACAGCAACGGCATCGTGCTGCTCACCGCCCTCGCGGGCGTCCTGATCGTCGCCTTCGATGCCCAGGTCACCCGGCTGATCCAGCTGTACATCATCGGGGTGTTCCTCTCGTTCACACTGAGCCAGCTCGGGATGGTGCGGCATTGGCAGAAGGTCCGGCGTGCCGACGGGAACGGAGCCGCGCCGACGGTCAGCGGTGTGCGCGGCCGACAGTTCGTGAACGCGCTCGGTGCGACCGCGACCGCCGTCGTGCTCGTACTGGTGCTCGCGACGAAGTTCGTCCACGGTGCCTGGATCGTCGTGGTCGCGATGCCGCTGCTGTTCCTGCTCATGAAGGCGATCGCGCGGCACTACTCGTCGGTGAAGGCCGAGCTCGACCCTGCACCGGGCGGGGTGCTGCTGCCCACCCGTGTGCACGGCGTCGTCCTCGTCTCGAAGCTCCACGCACCGACGCTGCAGGCGCTGGCCTACGCCAAGGCGACGCGACCGCACGACCTGGTCGCGCTCACCGTGCAGACCGATCCGGCGGAAACGGCCGAGCTGCGCGAGCAGTGGGCGGCCCGCGGCGTCCCCGTCGACCTGGTGGTGCTCGACTCGCCCTATCGCGACATGACGCGGCCGCTGCTGCGCCACATCCGTGACCTCGCGCGCAGCAGCGCCGGCGCGCGGGACGTCGTCGCCGTCTTCGTGCCGGAGTACGTCGTGGGGCACTGGTGGGAACAGGTGCTGCACAACCAGAGCGCGCTGCGGCTGAAGGCACGGCTGCTGTTCGTCCCCGGCGCGATGGTCATCAGCGTGCCCTACCTCCTGCACAGCTCGGCCGATCGCACCGAGGCCCTGGACCAGCGCCTCGACGAGCGGCTCGACGCGACCGTCGGTGGACGTCGCTGATCCTCGACGCCACGGCGTGGCACGCTGCACGCATGGCTCCTGCAGCCGCCCGGCCGGGCTTCCGGGTCGGCCGCGCCCTACCGCGGCGCCGTCTCGCGCTGGGCCTGCTGCTCGCGGTGGTCGCGCCGCCGCTGTTGACCGCGTGTCTGGTGCCGCTCCGGGGGACGCTGTCGCTGCCCAGCCAGGTGCTGCTGTTCCTCCTGCTCGTCGTGGCGGTGGCGACCGTCGGAGGGCTCGGGCCGGCGCTCGTCGGTGCCGTCACGGGGTTCCTGCTGCTGAACTGGTACTTCACGCCGCCGCTCGGCACGCTGGCGATCGGCCAGCGCGACCACGTGCTCGCCCTGGTCGTCTTCATCGTCGTTGCCGCCGCGGTCTCGGCCGTCGTCGAGTACGCCGCGGCCTCGGCCGCGCAGGCGGCGCGGGCCGACGCGGAGTCCGACCTGGTTGCGCGGCTGGCGCGCGAAGCCCCCGCCGAGGTCGGTCTGACCAGCGTGCTCGACGAGCTCACGCAGGCCTTCCCGGTCGCCACCGTCCGCGTCGAGGAACGCACCGCTGCCGTCGACGGCTGGACGGTGCTGGCCGAACAGACCGGTACGGCGCCCGGCAGCAGCACTGCGGTGGAGCGGACCCTGGACGTCGCCGACGACCGGACCCTCCGCCTCGTGCTCACCGGACCGCCGTTGTTCGCCGAGGACACGCGGCTGCTCGGCCGCTTCGCCGCCGCGGTCGGCACGGCCGTGCGCAGTGCACGGCTCGCCGAGCAGGCGGCCGCCGCCGAGCGGCTGTCCGCCGCCGAGTCGTTGCGGACCACGCTGCTCGCCGCGGTCGGTCACGATCTGCGGACCCCGCTCGCCGGTATCAAGGCCGCGGTTTCGAGTCTGCGCCAGTCCGACGTCGCCTTCTCCCAGGAACAGACCGAGGAGCTGCACGCGACGATCGAGGAGTCGGCCGACCAGCTCGGGCGGTTGCTCGCCAACCTGCTCGACCTCAGTCGGCTCGAGGCCGGGATGGTCCGCGCGGTCGTTGAACCCGTCGTCCTCGACGGCACTGTCGCGGAGGCGGTGCGCAGCGTCGGCAGCCCCGCCGTCCACTGGGAGATCGGCGAGGACCTGCCCGCGGTGCAGGCCGACCCGGGCCTGCTCGAACGCGTGGTGGCGAACCTCGTCGCCAATGCCGTGCAACACGGCGGCGGCCGCATCACGCTCAGCGCGACCGCCGAGACCGGAGATGGCGAGACCGGCGCTGTCGTGCTGCACGTCGCCGACGACGGTGCCGGGGTGGCCGTGGCCGACCTCGAGCGCATCTTCGAGCCCTTCCAGCGGCTCGATGACCGCGGCCGCCGCGAGGGCCTCGGCCTTGGCCTCGCTGTCGCCCGCGGGTTCGTCGATGCCATGGGTGGGCGCATCTCCGCCTCGCCGACAGCGGGTGGTGGCCTGACCGTCTCGGTCCGGCTGCCGCTGGCTCCGACTGCTCAGACCGCCGCGGCTCCGGGCG
>JAVEDQ010000079.1 GCA_030840885.1 Frankiaceae bacterium | reverse complement strand
GACGTTTGCCCAGGTCACCGGCCGTGTCCTGACCCGTACCGGTCAGCGGAAAGCGCCGGAATCAGATGTCGTAGTACAGCTCGAACTCGTGCGGGTGGGGCCGAAGGCGGATCGGGTCGATCTCGTTCTCGCGCTTGTAGCTGATCCACATCTCGATCAGGTCCGGGGTGAACACGTCACCCTTCAGCAGGTACTCGTGGTCCTGCTCGAGCCTGTCGAGGGTGGCCGCGAGCGTGCCCGGGACCTGCGCGATGCTGGCGGCCTCGTCCGGCGGCAGCTCGTAGAGGTCCTTGTCGATCGGGTCCGGCGGCTCGATCTTGTTCTGGATGCCGTCCAGGCCGGCCATCAGCATCGCCGAGAAGGCCAGGTACGGGTTGCAGGACGGGTCCGGTACGCGGAACTCGATCCGCTTGGCCTTCGGGTTGTCACCGGTGATCGGGATGCGGATGCAGGCCGAGCGGTTACGCGCCGAGTAGACCAGGTTGACCGGGGCCTCGTAGCCGGCGACGAGCCGGTGGTAGGAGTTGACCGTCGGGTTGGTGAACGCCAGCAGGCTCGGTGCGTGGTGCAGCAGCCCGCCCACGTACCAGCGGGCCATGTCGGACAAGCCGCCGTAGCCGAGCTCGTCGTAGAAGAGCGGCTGACCGTCCTTCATGAGCGACTGGTGGCAGTGCATCCCCGAGCCGTTGTCGCCGAACAGGGGCTTCGGCATGAAGGTGACGGTCTTGCCGTTCTTCCAGGCGACGTTCTTGATGATGTACTTGAACAACATCAACTTGTCGGCGGAGAGCCGCAGGGTGTCGAACTTGTAGTTGATTTCGGTCTGACCGGCGGTGCCGACCTCGTGGTGGGCGCGCTCCACGCCGAGGCCCTGGGCCTCGAGGGCGGCGCTCATCTGGTCGCGCAGGTCGGAGTAGTGGTCGGTCGGCGGGACCGGGAAGTAGCCGCCCTTGTAGGGGGTCTTGTACCCGAGGTTGCCGCCCTCCTCCTTGCGGCCGGTGTTCCAGGCCGCCTCGATGGAGTCGATGTGGTAGTAGCCCTCGTTCTGCGACGTGCTGAAGCGGACGTCGTCGAAGATGTAGAACTCCGCCTCCGGCGCGAAGAACGCGGTGTCGGCGATGCCGGTCGACTTGAGGTACGCCTCGGCCTTGTTCGCCACCTGCCGCGGGTCGCGGCTGTAGGGCTCCCCGGTGAACGGGTCGACGATCTCCATGTTGATGTTCAGCGTGAGCGCGTCACGGAACGGGTCGATGTAGGCGGTCGTCGGGTCCGGGATGAGCTTCATGTCAGACTCGTTGATCGTCTGGAAGCCGCGGATCGAGGAACCGTCGAACATCTGCCCGTCGGTGAAGAAGCTCTCGTCCAGGGATGCTGCGGGCACGTTGAAGTGCTGCATTACACCGGGCAGGTCGCAGAACCGGACGTCGACGAACTTGACGTCGTTGTCCTTGAGGTACGCGAGTACCTCGTCAGTGCTCTTGAACATTCATCCTCCGACGCTCGTCCTGAGCTGTTGGGTCCGAGGCCGGAAGCGGACCTCTTAGGGCATGAAGCTAACGGAGAAGGGTTCCGAGGGCGTCTCCGGGTTGTTTCGCACCCGTTACGTGGCGCGGTCATTCACATGTCCGAAACCTCGCAACGCCCCCTCCGCGACGGTGTGAGCAGCGTCGATCGTGCCAACGGGCGGCGCGCTCGTGCGCCTTCAGCCCCCGCCGTAGCCTTGGAAGGGTGGCTCGGGACATGCGGCACTCGGCGGGATCGTGGCTCGAGGGGCCGGCGTTCAACCGGTCCGAACCCCGCGGCGGTCAGCTGGGTCTGCCGGCCGAAGGTCCGGGCTCGCTCGCGTCGCCCGGGGCGCGGCTGCTCGCGTTCGTCGTCGACGGCGTCGTGGCCAACCTGCTCGCCGGCCTGCCGTACCTGTTCGGCGTGACCTACGGGCCGGGGGAGCGCGGGTACGCGGTGTACGCCGCCTTCCTGCTGCAGGAGTGGATCCTCGTCAGCCTCGTCGGCGCCACCATCGGCAAGCAGCTGCTCGGCATCCGGGTCGTCTCCCTGGCCGGTGGGCGGCTGCGCTGGTACTGGGTGCTGGCCCGCACTCTGCTGCTCGGGTTCCTGGTTCCGGCCGTGGTCTGGGATCGCGACGGACGCGGCCTGCACGACAAGGCATCCGGCGCGCTGACGCTTCGGGTCGGTCGGAGTGCGTCGACGCCCCCGACGCCGACGTCACCGGCGACGCCGTCGGTCGGCCCCGTTCCCGGTGCGCAGTCGAATGGCACGCCCGCCGGACGCCCGGCCCGGAGCCCGTCATCCGCCCGTCCGGCGGGTCGTCCCGGCGGAGGGGCCCGTCCCACGTCGAAGAAGCGCAAGCGCCGCTGAGGTCAGTGCAGCAGCCGTCAGGTCAGCGCATCTTCCCGCCGCGCGGGACGCTCTTCGGCATCGGACCCTTCGGCAGTGGCATCGCCGCGCCGCCGAGCGCCTTCAGTCGACGGTCGAGCGCGTTGACCTGGTCCTTCTTCAGCGCCCGCGGCTTGCGCATCAGGGTGTTCTGCAGCTTGGGCAGCGGCACCTCGCCGGGCCCGTTGCCGATGATGATGTCGTGCAACGGCGCGTCGCCGATGACCTTCTTGACCCGGCGGACCTCGGCCCCGAGCAGATCCCGCGGCCCACGGCCACGTCCCTCGGCGATGAGCACGACGCCGGCTCGGCAGACGACGCGGGAGACCAGGTCCTGGTTGCGGTTCACCTGAACCGGGGCCGTCAGCCGCCAGTCACCGCGCATCCGGTCGATGACCCCGGCCGCCGCGCCCGGCTTGCCCTCGATCTCGGCATACGCCGTCTTCTGCACCCGACGGCTGAAGACGTTCAGGCCCAGGAACAGACCGACGCTGAGCCCGAGGACGGCGAACAGGAAGATGCTGCCCAGCAGGACGCCGAGCAGGATGCCCACCACGAGCGGGGCCAGGACCGCGAGCAGCAGCCACGGCAGCATCTTCGGGTCGCGCTGCCGCGTCATGTTGAACACGGCGATGATCTGCTTGAAGCGCTGCATGCGCGGCGTCTTCGGAGCCTTCGCGTCGCTGCCCTTGCCGCCGCCCTTGCCGGCGCCGGAAGCCCCGGCGCGGGCGCCTCGACCAGTGGCGGGGGCAGGCTTCGCCCCGGACGGGGTCACCTTCCCTCCGCGCGGACCTGCGGCGTTCCCCCGGCCGGTGGCTGGCGGCGCCGCTGGAGTCTTACGTCTCAGCGCCATGCCCGAAGAATATCCGCGGGCGCACCCCATCGGGACGCCGACCGGGCGAACCGGCCCCGGCGGTGCTCGGGCAGCGCGGGCAGGTCCCCGCGCGGTTTGGTCGGAAGTGGAACAGGTCTCGCGCGTAGTGTCCGAAGCGGTCGGCGCGCCGTCCGCCGTCGGCCGTCGGAGCAGGTCCGCGCAGGCGAGAAGGAGGCCGGAGATGGGCGTCGCCCTGACCAAGGGTGGAAACGTATCGCTGTCCAAGAGCGCACCCAACCTCACCGCCATCATGGTGGGTCTCGGCTGGGACGCCCGCTCCACGACCGGTGCCGATTTCGACCTCGACGCGAGCGCGCTGCTGCTCGGTTCGTCCGGCCGCGTCCTCTCGGACAACCACTTCGTCTTCTTCAACAACCTGCGCAGTCCCGACGGCTCCGTCGAGCACACCGGCGACAACCTGACCGGTGAGGGCGAGGGCGACGACGAGTCCATCCTCGTCAACCTCACGATGGTCCCGCCGGAGGTCGACCGCATCGTCTTCCCGGTCTCCATCTACGAGGCCGAAACGCGGGGCCAGAGCTTCGGTCAGGTCAGCAACGCGTTCATCCGCATCATCAACCAGGCCGACAACAACGAGCTGGCCCGCTACGACCTCTCCGAGGACGCCTCCAGCGAGACGGCCATGATCTTCGGTGAGGTGTACCGGCGCAACGGCGAGTGGAAGTTCCGCGCCGTCGGCCAGGGCTACGCTTCCGGCCTCCGCGGCATCGCCGTGGACTTCGGGGTCAACGTCGGCTGAGCGTCCAGCCACCGCGGAACTCTGCGGAACTCCGTGGAAGATCGGCTCGTCCTACGAAGACCACAGCTGAGCCACAGCGAGCACCTCGACAGAAGGATCCGCATATGACGTCGCAGAATCAGCCAGGGCAGGGTCCGGGCGTCTCGCTGAACAAGCTGACGCTCACCAAGGCCGCCCCTTCGGTCTCGCTCTCCAAGCAGGGTGGGGTCGGTGGGCGGCTCCGCGTGAACCTCAACTGGAACGCCCGGCCAAAGGGCAGTGGCGGTGGGGGCTTCCTCAAGCGCCTGACCGGTGGCGGTAGCGGCGCGATCGACCTGGACCTCGGCTGCCTCTACGAGCTGGCCGATGGGCGCAAGGGCGTCGTGCAGGCGCTCGGCAACGCCTTCGGTGCCCTCGACCGCCCGCCGTTCATCCAGCTCGACGCCGACGACCGGAGCGGTGCGAGTACGGGCGGCGAGAACCTGTTCATCAACCTCGACCACGCCCGCGATATCCGCCGCGTGCTCGTCTTCGCGTTCATCTACGAGGGCGTGCCGGCCTGGGACCAGGCCGACGGCGTCGTCACGCTGTTCCCGGCGAGCGGCCAGCCGATCGAGGTCCGTCTCGACGACACCACGCAAGGTGCCCGCAGCTGCGCCATCGCGTTGATCGACAACAGTGGCGGCGACTTCTCCATCCACCGCGAGGTGCAGTACATCAACGGTGCCCAGGACGCGTTGGACCGCGCCTACGGGTGGGGCATGGACTGGCAGTCCGGCCGCAAGTAGCGCGCCCGCAGCAGCTGGGTGTCAGTAGGTAAGGAGGCCCGGTCGCCGCTCAGACGGCGGCGGCCGGCTTGCTCGCGCGGCGGTCGAGGGCCTGCTGGTAGAGCCGACCGGCCCGGTACGAGGAACGCACCAGCGGCCCGCTCATCACCCCGGCGAAGCCGATCTCCTCGGCCTCCTCGCCGAGTTCGGCGAACTCCTGCGGCTTGACCCAGCGGTCCACCGGGTGGTGGCGGACGGTCGGGCGCAGGTACTGCGTGATGGTCAGCAGGTCGCAACCGGCTTCGTGCAGGTCGGTCATGGCCTCGGAGATCTCCGCGCGGGTCTCGCCCATGCCGAGGATCAGGTTGCTCTTGGTGACCA
>JAVEDQ010000041.1 GCA_030840885.1 Frankiaceae bacterium | reverse complement strand
TGACCTTCGCCCTGCCGATGGCCATCTGGGTGCTGTCCGCGTTCTTCCGGGAGATCCCCTGGGAACTCGAGCAGGCCGCCAGCGTCGACGGCGCAACCCCCTTCCAGGCCTTCCGAAAGGTCATCGTCCCGCTCGCCGCACCGGGCGTCTTCACCGCGGCGATCCTGGTGTTCTTCTTCGCCTGGAACGACTTCGTCTTCGCCATCACGCTCACGTCCACCGACAAGAGCCGCACCGTGCCGGCAGCCCTGAACTTCTTCACCGGCGCATCACAGTTCCAGCAACCCACGGGCGCGATCGCGGCCGCGGCCATCGTCGTCACCATCCCGATCATTCTCCTGGTGCTGGCTTTCCAGCGCCGCATCGTCGCCGGGCTCACGTCCGGCGCCGTCAAGGGCTAGAGCCAGAAGGACAACGAGGCAACCCATGGCTGAGATCACTCTGACCAATGTCAGCAAGCGCTACGCCGACGGCACCATCGCCGTCGACAACGTGAACCTCGACATCGCCGACGGCGAGTTCGTCATCCTCGTCGGACCGTCGGGCTGCGGGAAGTCGACGCTGCTCCGCATGATCGTCGGGCTGGAGGACATCTCCGGCGGCGAGCTGACGATCGGCGGCAAGGAGGTCAACAACCTCGCGCCACGCGACCGCAACCTGGCGATGGTCTTCCAGAACTACGCGCTCTACCCGCACCTGTCCGTGCGGGAGAACATCGCCTTCCCGCTGCGGATGGCCAAGGTGTCCGAGAGCGAGGTGACGCAGCGGGTCGACGAGGCAGCGCGCGTCCTCGAACTCGGCGAGCTGCTCGAACGCAAGCCGGGAGCGTTGTCCGGCGGGCAGCGGCAGCGCGTCGCGATGGGCCGCGCCATCGTGCGGGAGCCCGAGGCGTTCCTGTTCGACGAGCCGCTCTCGAACCTCGACGCGAAGCTGCGCGGGCAGATGCGCACCGAGATCGCCCGGCTGCAGAAGCGGTTCGGGACCACGACGGTCTACGTCACCCACGACCAGACCGAGGCCATGACGCTCGGCGACCGGGTCGCGGTGCTCCGCAAGGGTGTGCTGCAGCAGGTCGGGACGCCGCGGGAGCTCTACAACTCGCCGGTCAACCTGTTCGTCGCCGGGTTCATCGGGAGTCCCTCGATGAACTTCCTGCCGGCGACGCTGACCGGCCACCGCCTCCGACTGCCCATCGGGGAGGTCGACCTGCCGTCCGAACTGACCGCCGGGCTGCCCGCCGAGGGCCGCGAGAGGTCGGTCATCGCCGGGATCCGCCCCGAGCACTTCGAGGACGTCTCGCTGATCGGCGAGGAGGCCCGGCACGGCACCACCTTCTCCGCCACCATCGACGTCATCGAGTGGATGGGTTCGGAGCTCTACGCCTACTTCCCGGTGCGCGGTGCCGACCAGGGCCACCAGGCCGGGATGGCGGAACTGGCTCGGGAGCTCGACCAGGAGGGGGTCCGCTCCGACACCGACGAGAGTCAGGTCGTGGCGCGGCTCGACCCGACGAGTCAGGTGCGCGAGAGCGTGGAGGCCCAGCTGTGGCTCGACGTGCGCCGCATCCACCTGTTCGACCCGGAGACCGGCGAGAACCTCACGCTGCCGCCGGGCGACCCGCTCGGTGCCGGTCACCGGAACGGCGACGGCGACGCGCACCAGGGGGTCTCAGGGCCCGACTCGCAAACTGGGCAGGGCGACCCGCTGCAGAAGCACGACGACGCCTACGGCGCGCCTGGGTCCACCGGCTCCGCTGCCACCGGCGAGCACGACCCGTCGGGCGAGACCGAGCCACCTCGGTCCGGAGGCGCGCACCGGGCCTGAGGGCCGTCAGCGGGGACGAGGACGGCGGCGGAGACGTCGCCGCCTCGTCGTCGCCCGCACCTCGGCGACCGACTGCTCGTCCCACACGTGGCTGCGCAGCAGCCGGTACCGCTGCCCGGAGAGCGCGAGGTAGGCCTCGGTCTCGGTCGACGGCGCCGGGTGGTCGGAGGGATCGTCGGACTGCTCGGCGAGCAGCCCGGCTTCCCGCAGGAGCTCGACCGCCGGGCGGTACTCCTCGATCCACCACAGCCGGGCGATCTCCGTCCGGCTGAGCAGCACCTCCCGTTCCTGCATGACGCGGAACCCCCAGGCCTCGACCCCTTCGGCGAGGGCACCGAAGTCGTTGGGGTCGGTGAGGACGATCGACGCGCGCGCCGCTGCGGGGAGCGGCACCCGCTCGTAGAAGACGCGCTCGTGGCCCTTCAGAGGTAGGTCGGCGACGGTCAGCCCACCGGCCGCCGGCAGCGCGGTGGCGACCTCGGTGACGATGGCCCGGATCGTCGTCCACCCCATCGCCCGCGCGACGGCGATGCGGTGGTGCCCGTCGGCGACGAAGTGCACCTGACCGACGCGGTACAGGTCGACCGGTGGCATCTCGCGGCCCCGGCGGATGGAGCCGGCGATGCGCTCGAACCGGGTGCGGGCCTGTTCGGTCGTCGGCCGGAACCGCCGGTCGAACCCGGAACTCCGGTCGACCGAGCCGACGATGCTGTCGATCTCGACGATCTGCTCGCCCAGACTGTGCCGGCCGCGCATGCCCAGCGCCGCGACGACCTCGTCGAAGGGCAGCAGGACGTCGAGATCGCCGGGGCGGCCACGGAGCCGCGCGGCGACTCGGCCCCACTGCGCCCGCCGCCGCGCGCGGGTGAAGTCGTCCCGCGAGTCGGCTTCCGGGAAGCCTGTGCTGCGCCAGCCGGTGGTCACCACGGCATTGTCCTCGACCCTCCCCCGTCGTCCAGCCCGGCAGCGATACCGTGCGCGACATGACGACCCGGGCAGACATGGACCGGCTGGACCGGATGACGGTGGACCGGCTGCTGCTGCTCGACACCCCCAGCCTGTACTTCCGGGCCTTCCACGGCGTCCCGAGCTCCGTGACCGCGCCGGACGGGACGCCGGTCAACGCCATCCGCGGGACGATCGACGTGCTCGCACGCCAGATCCGCGACCTGCGCCCGAGCCGCGTCGTGGCCTGCTTCGACTACGACTGGCGGCCGGCGTGGCGGGTCGAGCTGCTGCCGTCCTACAAGCTGCACCGGGTCGGCGAGGGCGGCGGCGACCAGACGCCCGACGAGCTCGGTCCGCAGGTCCCCGTGCTCGAGGCGGTGCTGGACGCGATCGGCATCGCCCGACTCGGCGCTGAGGACTTCGAGGCCGACGACGTGATCGGGACGCTCGCGGCCCGGCACTCCCCCCGGCCGGTCGACATCCTCACCGGCGACCGCGACCTCTTCCAGCTGATCCGCGACGACCGCCCGGTGCGGGTCATCTACACCGTCGAGAAGTTCCGGGCCGTCGACGAGGCCCGGGTCACCGAGAAGTACGGCATCCCCGGCCGGAGCTACGGCGACTTCGCGGTGCTGCGCGGCGACCCGAGCGACGGGCTTCCGGGTGTCAGCGGCATCGGGGGAAAGACCGCCGCCGCGTTGATCGAACGGTTCGGCAGCGTCGAGGCGATGGTCCGCGCCGTCGACGAGGGGGTCACTGACGGATTTCCGGCCGGCGCCCGGAACAAGCTGGCGGCGGCCCGCGACTACCTGACCGTCGCCGCCCCGGTCGTCCGGGTGCGGGAGGACGTCCCGCTCCCCGACGTCGACGATCACCTGCCGACCGAGCCCCGGGACCCGGATGCGCTGGTGCAGCTCTCCGAGCGCTGGGGCCTCGACAGCCCGCTCAACCGACTGCTGACGACGCTTCGCCAGCTGGACGCCTGAGGCGGATCCCGGGTCGTTGGTTCGCTATGGTGCTGCGTGGCCGCTCAGTACCAGTTGTGGGACTGGCTGTGCGCCCAGGCGCCGCACGGC
>JAVEDQ010000296.1 GCA_030840885.1 Frankiaceae bacterium | reverse complement strand
GGACCCGCGGCGAGATCGTGTCGGCGGACGACTGCTCCCTGGTCGTCCACGCCTATCAGGAGGGTGAGGTCGAGTCGATCGGCGACGAGCTGGTCGTCAAGCTCTCCGACCTCGGCCTGCCCGATGGTGTCGTCGTCAGCTGGACGAGCGACGCCGGCGAGAAGGTCGAACGCCCGGTCTGATCCTGGCCCTGCAGAGCACAACGGCCCGCCCCCGAGAGGGGGCGGACCGTTTGCGTGCAGTCAGAACTCAGGCGTCGACGCGCTCCGAGGCCGGCGCCTCGGTCGGGTAGATGTCCCGGCCCACGGTGTCGGCAACGGCGTCGTCGGCCAGCGCCTTGCGGGCACGGCTCACGACCACGACCCCGGAGAGCAGGCCGATCGCCGCGGCCAGGACGCCCCACCCCGAGCCGGAGAAGTCGTCGAGACCGACGAGGTGGTCCAGCGAGTAGCGGCCCGGGCCGGTGAAGGCGAGCGCGACGGCCGCGACGGAGTAGACCAGCGGTAGCTCGAAGCCACCGTTCTGGCCCCACAGGCCGGCCTTCGCGTGCACCGAGCCGGCGACGAACAGGGTGCCGACGATTCCGGCCGCGGCCAGCGGGGTCAGCAGGCCGACCGCGAGCAGCAGGCCGGCGCCGGCCTCCGAGAGGCCCGCAACCATCGCCATCGGCCGCCCGGGGCGGAAGCCGATCGAGTGGAAGAAGCCGCCGGTGCCGTCGAGGCCGTGCCCGCCGAAGGCGCCGAACAGCTTCTGGCTGCCATGGCCGATCAGCAGCAGGCCGAGAACGACGCGCAGGATGAGAAGTCCGGTATCCACGGGTAACTCCCTAAAGTCGTGGTTCCTGGGGTATGCCCGTCACAACCTTGTTGAACCCTCAACTAGTCCCCCTTGTGGGCTGATCCACACGGCCTTCGGGAACCGACCCACTATCGTGTGGACGATGTTCGACGTCGCGCAGGCAGCGGTCGAGGCGGCGCTCGCCGCCGGAGCCCGGTTCGCCGACGCCCGCGTGGTCGCGTCGCGCAGCGAGAGCCTGCGGGCGCAGGACGGCGTGGTCGAGGACGTCGACGCCTGCGAGAGCACGGGGCTCGGCGTCCGGGCCCTGGTCGGCTCCGCCTGGGGTTACGCCGCCACGCCGCGGCTGTCGGCGGACGAGGTACGCCAGGTAGGGGCACGGGCCGTGGCCGTCGCCCAGGCCAGCAACGTCGCCGCCGGTCTGCCGGTGGAGCTGCTGCCCGAGGCGCCCTCGGTGGGGCACTGGGAGAACGTCTGCCTCGAGGACCCGTTCGACGTCCCGTTGAGCGAGAAGGGCGACCTGCTCGGCGGCGTCACCGCGGCCATGAAGGCCGCCATCGCAGCAGGTGGAGTCGCCGGCGTCGCCGTCGCGCACTACTCCGCGTGGGACGTGCACAGCTGGCTCGTCTCGAGTGAGGGCGCCCGTGTCAGCCAGCGCATCCGCAAGTGCGGCGGCGGGATGAACGCGACCGTGGTCGGCGAGCACGAGACGCAGCGCCGGAGCTACCCGAGCGCGTTCGGCCAGTACGCGAACCGTGGCTACGAGCTGATCCGCGAGTTCGACCTCCCCGGCAACGTCGAGCGGATGGTGGCGGAGGCGACGGCCCTGCTCACCGCCCCGCCGTGCCCGTCGGCCGTCACCGACCTCATCCTCGACCCGGAGCAGATGGCGCTGCAGATCCACGAGTCCGTCGGCCACGCCGTCGAACTCGACCGCATCCTCGGCTGGGAGGCCGCCTTCGCCGGCACGTCCTGGCTCGACCTGTCGCGGCTCGGCACGCTGCGCTTCGGCAGCGACCTCATGACCATCACCGCCGACGCGACCCTGCCCGGCGCCCTGGGCTCGTTCGGCTACGACGACGAGGGCACCCCGGCGCGGCCGGTCGACATCGTCCGGGACGGGGTGTGGGTCGGCGTGCTGTCCGGGCGCGACTCGGCGGCGCGCGCCGGGCTGTCGGCGAGCGCGGCCTGCATGCGGGCCGACGGCTGGGCGCGCATGCCGATGGTGCGGATGACGAACGTCGGCCTGCTGCCGGGCGACTCGTCGCTGCCCGAGATGATCGCGGCGACCGACAACGGCGTCTACATGGAGAACAACCGCTCGTGGTCGATCGACGACCGACGGCTGAACTTCCAGTTCGGCTGCGAGATCGCCTGGGAGATCAAGAACGGCGAGCGGGGGCGCATCCTGCGCAATCCGACCTACACCGGCATCGGTCCCGCCTTCTGGAGCTCGCTCGACATGCTCGGCAACCGCGACGAGTGGGTCTTCTGGGGGACCCCGAACTGCGGCAAGGGCCAACCGCTGCAGATCGGGCACACCGGGCACCCCGCGGTGCCGGCGCGCTTCACCGACGTCCGGGTCGGCGTTCGTGGCTGACGTCCCGCACCGAGGCAAGCACCGCGGGAGCGCGGCCCGCGAGCCGTGGGAGCCGTGGGAGGCACAGCCCACCCTGCTGTTCGACGAGGCCGTCCCGCTGGCTGACCGCGCGCTCGAGGTCGCGAGCGACGTCGTCCGCACCTCCGGTGCCCGGGACGCCGAGATCGCCGTGGTCACCGAGGTGGGCGAGTCGTCACTGACGCGCTTCGCCGGTTCGGTGATCCATCAGAACGTGACCGAGGCGGTGCTCGACGTCCGGTTGACCCTCAGCGTCGGCGGGCGCACGGCCTCGGTCTCCGGCAGCGGCGACGACCCGGCGCTGCTGCGACGGCTGGCCGAGTCGGCCCTCGCCGCGGCACGGGTGCAGCAGGCCGATCCGGACTGGCCGGGGCTCGCCGGCCCCCACCCCGCCGAACCGATGGAGCACGTCGACGCGGCCACGGCCACGGCATCGCCGCACGCCCGCGCAGAGCTGGTGCGCGCGTTCCTCGACGCGGCAGCGGCTGCCGCGGGCGGGCCGCTCGATTGCGCCGGGTTCTGCTCGTCGGTCGGTACGACGACCGCCTATGCGAACTCGGCGGGGCAGCGATTGGCCGACAGCGTCAGCTTCGCGAGCATCGACGGCGTCGCCCGCGCCGCATTCGTCGGTGGGCAGGCCGGAGCGGGAACGGCGGCGGGGCTCGCCGACGGCAGCGGCCGGGCGACGGCCATCGCCCTGGCCGACCTCGACGGCACCGCCGCCGGCCGGCTCGCCGGACGCACGGCGTGGGCCGCGGCGCAGGAACCCGTCGACGTCGACCCGGGCAGCTGGGCCGTGGTCCTCCGGCCGTCCGCGGTCGCGGACCTGCTGGCGTTCCTGTCCGTCTACGGCCTCACGAGCCGGGCGGTGCGGGAGGGCCGGTCGTTCGTCCGACTCGGCGAGGCGCAGCTGGACCCGGAGATCACGCTGGTGTGCGATCCCCTCGACCCGCGGATGCCGTCGCTGCCCTTCGACGCGGAGGGCACCGCCAGGCGCACCTTCGAGCTCGTGCGCGAGGGCGTCCCCCGTGAGCTCGCGGCCGACCGACGCGACGGTCTGCGCGACGGCACGGCCAGCAACGGCTGTGCGTCCGCCGGCGGTGGCGGTATCGCACCGGCGGTCGGTCTGCACCCCGGCGTACTCGCCGACGACGAGCTGCTCGGCGGGCTCGGCCGGGCGCTGCTGGTGCACGACTTCTGGTACACCCGGGTGCTCGACCCCCGGCCGCTCACGGTGACCGGCCTGACCCGCAACGGCCTGTTCCTGATCGAGGACGGCGTCATCCAGGGTCCGGTGCGGAACGTGCGGTTCACGCAGTCCTACGCCGAGGCGTTGG
>JAVEDQ010000009.1 GCA_030840885.1 Frankiaceae bacterium | reverse complement strand
CCGTCCGGCCGCGCGACGATCAGTTTGGCGATGCCGACGGCGTCCAGGACGTCGGTGCCCGCCGGCTCGTCGGCCTCGGTGACGACGGCTGCTGCCTCGAAGCCACGTGCCCCGCTGGCCAGGGCGGACGCGACGGCCAGGTGCAGGGCGGAGAGCGCGAGCGGGCCCTTCTCGACGGTCGCCGCCAGATAGGTACGCCCCGTGTCGTCCCGGACGGCAGCGCCCTCGGCGACGGCGTCGACGGTCACCGCCCGCGGCCGGCCGGAGCGGGCGAGGGTGACCAGCTTGGCGTCCTCGGGCGTCAGCTCGACAGTCTGGCCGGGGGCCGGGTCAGTCACGGGAGGTCCTTTCGGTTTGACGTGCGGACGAGCTGCGGGCCAGCTCTTCTCGATCTCGGCGCGGGTCCCCGGACGGCTCGGGTTCGATCCGGGTGACGACGACGGCGCCGATCCGGTTGCGGCGACCGGCAGCGCTCTCGGCGAGCAACCGGAGCCCGGAGACGTCGACGGTGGAGCCCGGGATCGGGACGCGGCCGAGCTCGCTGGCCAACAGTCCGCCGACGGTCTCCACGTCGTCGTTCTCCGGCAGTTCGACGTCGAAGAGTTCGGCGAGGTCCTCGACCGGGAGCCGCGCGGTCACCCGGGCACTGACCAGCTGTACGGGGTCGGAGTCGCCGGCCGAGTCGGACGCGGCGTCGGATCTGGGATCGAGCCGCTCCACCGGCGGCCGCTCGTTGTCGTACTCGTCGGTGATCTCGCCGACGATCTCCTCGAGGACGTCCTCGATCGTCACCAGACCGGCGGTGCCGCCGTACTCGTCGATGACGATGCCGAGGTGTTCGCGCCGAGCCTGCATCTCACGCAACAGGTCGTCGGCGGGCTTGAACTCGGGGACGAAGAACGGCCGGCGCATGGCGGTCTGCACCTCGCGCTCACCCCGGCCGGAGCGGTCGCGGCGCACCAGGTCCTTGAGGAAGGCCACGCCCACGACGTCGTCGATGCCGTCGCCGATCACGGGGATGCGGCTGAAGCCGCTGCGCAGCGCGAGGTCGAGGGCCTGCTCGACGTTCTTGCCGCGTTCGATCCAGACCATGTCGGTGCGGGGGACCATGACCTCGCGGGCCAACGTGTCGCCGAGCTCGAACACCGAGGCGATCATGTCGCGCTCGCCCGGCTCGACGAGGCCCCGCTCCTCGGCCAGGTCGACGAGGTCGCGCAGCTCCGCCTCCGTCGCGAACGGCCCGTCGCGGTAGCCCTTGCCGGGGGTGATCGCGTTGCCCAGCAGGATCAGCAGCCGCGGCAGCGGACCGAACACCCGCGCCAGTCCGGCGACGACTCCGGCCGAGCGCAGCGCGACGGTGTCGGCGTGCTGGCGCCCCAGCGTGCGGAACGCGACGCCGATGACGATGTAGGTCACCAGCGTCATCACCAGTGTCGCCAGCCCGACCGCGCCCAGCCCCTCACCGACGGCGCGGACCATCACCAGGGCGACGAGGCCGGTTGCGCCGATCTCGCTGGCGGTGCGCAGCAGGAGGAGCAGGTTCAGGTAGCGGGGCGCGTCGGCGACGATCGTCGACAGTTGCGCGGCACGGGGCTTGCCCTCGCGGGCGAACTCCTCGATCGCGACGCGGCTGACGCGGGTCAGGGCGCTGTCGATGCCCGCCAGGGTCGCCGCGACCAGGACCAGCAGGGCGGCACCGATCAGCAGCGACGGGTAGGCGCTCATGCTGTTCAGCTACTCATCAGGTCAGCTACTCATCGGGCGGGCGGTCATCAGGCGGGCGATCATAGGCGGGCGGTCATCAGACGTCAGTCGCCCGCCGGCGCTCCCGAGCCCGCCACCGAACTTGTCGTCGAACCCGTCGCTGCATTCGCCGAAGCTGCCCGCCAGGCGTCCAGCACCTGGCCCTGCACGCCGAACATCTCGCGCTCGGTCTCGGGGTCGGCGTGGTCGTAGCCGAGCAGGTGCAGCACGCCGTGCGCGGTGAGCACCTGCAGCTCGACCTCGAGCGGATGGCCCTGCTGCACGGCCTGCCGCGCCGCGAACTCGGGACAGAGCACGACGTCTCCGAGCAGCGCTTCGGGCACCTCGTCGGTGCCGGTGACCGGTGAGCCGTCGGAGAGGTCGTCCTGCGCGAAGGCGAGGACGTCGGTGGCACCCGGCTCGCCCATGTACTGGACGTGCAGGCGCTCCATCGCGTCCTCGGTGACCAGCATCAGCGAGAGCTCCGCGAGCGGCGAGATCCCCATCGTGGACAGCACGTGCCGGGCGAGTGCGGCCAGCCCGACCTCGTCGACCTCGGTGCCGGACTCGTTGGCGACGTACACGCTCATCAGCGACCACCCCGGACCGGCCGCGCAGGTACGCGCTCTTCGTCCCAGCGGGCGTAGGCGTCGACGATGTCGGAGACCAGCCGGTGCCGCACGACGTCGGCGCTGTGCAGCTGCGAGAAGTGCACGTCCTCGACCCCGTCCAGGATGTCCCGCACGACGCGCAGGCCGCTGGTGGTGCCCGAAGGCAGGTCGACCTGCGTGACGTCGCCGGTCACGACGATCTTGCTGCCGAAGCCGAGGCGGGTCAGGAACATCTTCATCTGCTCGGCGGAGGTGTTCTGCGCCTCGTCGAGGATGATGAACGCGTCGTTGAGCGTGCGCCCACGCATGTAGGCGAGCGGAGCGACCTCGATGGTGCCCGCCTGCATCAGCCGCGGGATCGACTCAGGGTCGATCATGTCGTGCAGTGCGTCGTAGAGCGGGCGCAGGTACGGGTCGATCTTGTCGAACAGCGTGCCCGGCAGGAAGCCCAGCCGCTCCCCCGCCTCGACCGCGGGACGGGTCAGGATGATGCGGTTGACCCGCTTGGCCTGCAACGCCTGGACGGCCTTCGCCATGGCCAGGTAGGTCTTGCCGGTCCCGGCCGGGCCGATGCCGAACACGATGGTGTGGGTGTCGATGGCGTCGACGTAGCGCTTCTGGTTCAGCGTCTTCGGGCGGATGCTGCGGCCACGGTTCGACAGGACGTTCAGCGTCAGCACGTCGGCGGGCCGCTCGGCGGAATCGGTCCGGAGCATGGCCAGGCTGCGCTCGACCTTGGAGGTGTCGAGGGTGTCGCCGCGCTCGAGCAGGGCGAGCAGCTCCTCGAACAGCCGGCTGGCCAGCTCGTTCTCCTCGGCGGGGCCGGAGATGGTGATCTCGTTGCCCCGGACGTGGATGTCGGAGGAGAACGCTTTCTCGATCACCCGGAGCAGCTCGTCGCGGTGGCCGAGCAGGCTCACCATGTCGCGGGCGCCGGGGACGACGACCTTGGTGATTGTCCGTGGACCGGACCGGGGGCTATCGGGCATGAGAGCGGCCTACGGCCGCCGCACCTCTCCCTCACTTGAGTGCTGCGCTAGGACTCTCATCCTACCGAGAGCGGTCGGAGAGGTGCGGGCTGCACCTCACCACCGGCCGGACGCCGCGAGCAGCACCGCTGCGGCCGCAGCACCCGCGGTGCTGGCGCGCAGCACCGAGGGCCCGAGCAGGTAGGTCCCGGCTCCGGCCTCGGCGAACGCGCTCAGTTCGGCGTCGCTGATCCCACCTTCGGGGCCGACCACGACGACGATCTCTCCCGCGTCCGGCCCCGACGGCACCGCGGCCCCCGTGAGCGGCGTTCCTGCCTGCTCGTGCAGCACGACGGCGAGCTCGGCGCCCGCCAGCCGGCTCGCCAGGGCCGCGCGGTCGACGACGTCGCCCACGACCGGCCAGTGCGGACGTCGCGCCTGCTTGGCCGCCGCCTCCGCCGTCGCCGTCCAGCGCCGGGCCGTCTTCTCGCCGGCCCATCGGGCGACGCAGCGTTCGGCCTCCCACGGCAGGATCTCGTCGACACCGAGCTCGGTGAGCAGCTCGACGGCCAGCTCGGAGCGGTCGCCCTTGACCAGCGCCTGGGCGACGACCAGCCGTGGGGACGGGGGCGGGACGACGCGACGTTCGCGCACCCGGACGTGCAGGCTGGCCCGTTCGACGGCCTCGACGACACCCTCGGCGACGGTGCCTCGACCGTCGGTCAGGTCGACGTGCTCACCGACCCGCAGCCGACGGACGGCGGCCGCGTGGCGACCCTCGTCCCCGCCCAGGACGACGACGTCGCCGGGCGGCAGCGGGTCCAGCCGGAAGACCGGGGCGGTCACGGCTGTGCCTCGCTCCGATCAACCAGGATTAGCGTCCCCACGCCCCGCGGAGGCGGTGCAGCAGGCCGCCGTTGCCGCCGTCGCCGATCTGCTCCCCGCGCAGCCCGGCGAGCTCGCGCAGCAGCCGCTCCTGCTCCCCGTCGAGCCGGGTGGGTACCTCGACGACGACGTGCAGGTGCAGGTCACCGCGGCCGGTACGGCGCAGGTGCGGCACACCGCGGGCGATCAGCGGGATCACCGAACCCGGCTGGGTGCCGGCGCGGATCGCGATCTCCTCCTCGCCGTCGAGGGTGTCGAACGCGACGGTGGTGCCGAGCGCTGCCGCCGTCATCGGCACGTGCAGCTCGGCGTGCAGGTCGTCGCCCTCGCGGGTGAAGACGGGGTGCTCACGCTCGCGGACCTCGATGTAGAGGTCGCCGGCCGGGCCGCCGCCGGGGCCGACCTCGCCTTCACCGGAGAGGCGGATGCGCATCCCGTCCTCGACCCCGGCCGGGATCTTGACGGTCAACGTGCGGCGACCGCGCACGCGCCCCTCGCCGGAGCACTCGCGGCACGGCGACGGGATGACGGTGCCGGTCCCGCCGCAGCGGGTGCACGGCCGTGACGTCATCACCTGGCCGAGGAAGCTGCGGGTGACCTGCTGGATCTCCCCGCGGCCCTTGCAGGTCGAGCAGGTCTCGGGGTGCGTGCCGGGGGCGGAACCCTCGCCGTCGCAGGTCCCGCAGACCACGGCGGTGTCGACCGGCAGCTCGCGGGTCACCCCGAAGGCGGTCTCCCCGAGGTCGAGATCCAGCCGGACCAGCGCATCGGCACCGGGCCGCGTCCGCGACCGCGGCCCACGGGTGGTGGACCCGCCGCCGAAGAAGGCGTCCATGATGTCGCCGATGCCGCCGAAGCCGGGCCCGAAGGGGCTGCCGCCGTTCCCGCCGCCGGCGGGCGCGAGCGGGTCGCCGCCGAGGTCGACGATCTGGCGCTTCTCGGGGTCGGAGAGCACCTCGTAGGCGCGCGTGACCTCCTTGAACCGCTCCTCGGAGCCGGGGTTCACGTCCGGGTGCAGCTCGCGCGCGAGCTTGCGGTAGGCCTTCTTCAGCTCGTCGGCGGAGGCGTCGGA
>JAVEDQ010000618.1 GCA_030840885.1 Frankiaceae bacterium | reverse complement strand
GCCGGTCGCAACAAGCTCGGATCAGCAGCTCGGATCAGCAGCTCGGATCAGCCGCTCGCGAGGAGGTCCTCGAGCTGGGTGAGATTGGTGTCCAGGCCGCGGGCCATCCCGCCGGCGAACACCGCGTCGCGGACCTCGCGCGAGGGATAGCGCAGGACCAGCGTCAGGGTCGTGCGCCCGTCCGCCTCGTCGAGAATGAGCGTGACGACCGTGCGCGGCGCGTCGACCGTCGTCGAGGCCGCGGGCTCGTACGTCTCGGTACTCACCAGCCGCGACGGCGCGTCGACCTCGAGGAACTGGCCCGAGAAGCTGAAGGACTCGACAGGTTCACCGGTGAGTCGGCGTTTCCTCCAGCGGTAGCGGTAGGTGCCGCCGACGCGCAGGTCGACCTCGCACAGGTCCATCGGCCAGTCCGGGGTCGACAGCCACTGCTGCAGGTGCTCGGGCCGCGTGTACGCCGCCCAGACCTTGCCGCGGGGCGCAGCGAACTCCCGGACGACGACGATGTCGGTGTCGCCGGGGGTGCTGAACCGCGTGCGGGGTGCCGCGATGCCGGTCATGACGGGTCCTCCATCCGGGCGAGGTAGTCGTCCAGCCGGGCGAAGCTCTCGTCCCAGAAACGACGGAAGCCGTCGGCGTAGGCCGCGACCTCGCGCAACGGCGTGGCGTCGAGTCGGGCCGGCCGCCACTGCGCCTCGCGCCCCCGGGTGATGAGGCCTGCGCGCTCGAGTACCCGCAGGTGCTTGCTGATCGCCGCGCCGCTCATCGCGAACGGCGCCGCCAGCGCGCCCACCGGCGCCTCACCCTCGGTCAGCCGGGCGAGGATGGCCCGCCGGGTGGGGTCGGCGAGCGCGGCAAACACCGCGCTGAGCGGGTCGCGCCCGGGAGCGTCTTGGGTATCCGGGCCCGTGGCGGCGGTCACGGGCTCACGGCTGCCGCCCGGTGAAGGCCAGCAGCTTGGTCTGCTCGTCGGCGTCGTCTCCGACGATGACCCGCGGACCGAACTGCCCGCTCGCACGGAGCGCCGCGTCCCACGGTTCGATGCCGATGAGGAAGTCGTGCACCTCGTCCGGCGGGAGCTGCTCGTCCTGCCCGGTCGCCCGGGCGAGGTCCCAGGTGTGCACGAGCAGGTCCATGAGGCCGGTCATCGCCACCAGCTCCTCGAGGGTCATCTCGCCCGCCGGTGTGCGGGTGGGGAGCTTGCCGAGCTCCGGGTCCGCGAGCGCCGCCGCCACGGCACGGTCGACCGCCCGCCAGGCCGCCGCCGGGTCCTCGTCGACCGACGGCGCCTCGGGGACCGGCAGGCCGGCGCCGCCGAAGTAGAGCCCGGGCATCCACTCCACGAGGTGCCGGACGACGTCGCGCGCCACCCAGCCCTCCGGCGGGGCCGGGGACTCCCAGCGGCCCTCGGGCACCCCCTCGATCCGGCGGGTCAGCCCCGCCGACAGGTCCTTCCACCGCTGCGCTGTGGTCACGTCGCCATCCCCCTGCAGAACCAGTCGGTTATCTAACCGACTGGTTGTCTACGCGGTGGACTGCTCGCCGTCAAGCGGACAGCAGACCGTCAGGCCGACCGCGCCACCTGCTCCTCCGCGCCCGCCGGCGAGGCCTGGCGCGGGATGATGTCGAGCTCGGGCAGCATGTGCGGCGTCGTGCGGGCGATCGCCAGGGCCTGCCGCAGCGGGACGCGCTGCGAGGGTGCGTTCCCGACCACGAGGCGCTCGGCGAGCTTCTCATAGCGCGCCGCCACGTCGTCCCAGGTGTAGGCCGCGGCGCGGGCGCGGGCGGCGGTGTGCTGCTGCGCCACCCGCTGCGGACGGGCCTCCAGGTACTCGATCTGGTCGGCGACGTCCTCCGCGGTGCGGAACAGGTATCCGGAGCCGCCGAGCACCTCGGCGTTGAACACGTTCTGGTGCGCCACGACGCACTGTCCCGCGGCCAGCGCACGCAGCAGCGACGGGTTGGTGCCGCCGACGCTGTGCCCGTGCAGGTAGGTGAACGCGCCCTCGTAGAGGCAGTCGAGCAGGTCCTGGTCGTAGACCGGGCCGGTGCTGATGATGCGCGGGTCGGCGCCGATCGAGGCAGCGAGCTCACGTTGGTAGTCGGTCTCGTAGGTGACACCGCCGACCACGACCAGCGGCAGGGTCGCCGCGCTGGCGCGGTAGCCCTCCACGATGAGGTGGACGTGGTTCTCCGGCTCCAGGCGGGCGACGACGAGGTGGTAGCCGCCGGGGCGCAGGCCGAGTTCGGCGAGCCGCTCGATGGGCAGCTCCCGGTGCTCGGGCGCACCGTAGGTGATGAGGTCCGCGTCGTAGCCGTACCGCGACTTGTAGTAGCCCGCGATGCCGCCGGCGTCCGCGATCAGGGCGTCCGCCCAGGCCGTCGCCAGTCCCTCGTTGATGAGGTAGTAGCGGCGTCCGGCGCCGGACCACTTGCTGCGACGCCACTCCAGGCCGTCGACGTGCACGGCCGTGGGGATGCCCGCGCGACGCAGGATCGGCAGCACCGGGCTGTTCGCCGCGTTGAACACGAAGACCATGTCGGGCCGGCGGACCGCGGCATGGACCGCACTGAGCATCGAGTGCGAGATCGTCTCCAGGACGCGGTGCCGCAGGGCGGGCAGTTCGACGCGGCGCATCCCGAGGTACTCCCGGGGGCCCTGTTGCCGGCAGTAGACCGTGACGTCGTGTCCGCGCTGGACGAGGCGGCTGCCGATCTCTTCGACGGCCGTCTCGAACCCGCCGTAGCGGGCGGGAGCCCCGCGGGTCCCGAGTAGCGCGATACGCATCA
>JAVEDQ010000616.1 GCA_030840885.1 Frankiaceae bacterium | reverse complement strand
GAGAACGCGGTGTAGACCAGCTCGCCGCCGTAGGGGTGCCGCGGGTGGACCTCGATCTGGTTGCAGTACTCGACGGTGCGGCGGACCTCGTCGATGTCGGAGTAGTCGATCATCGGGTCGACGCCCTGGCTGAACAGGTTCAGCGCGAGGGTGACGAGGCAGACGTTGCCGGTCCGCTCGCCGTTGCCGAACAGGCAGCCCTCGACGCGGTCGGCGCCGGCCTGGACGCCGAGCTCGGCCGCGGCAACCGCGGTACCGCGGTCGTTGTGCGGGTGCAGGCTGAGGACCACGCTGCGGCGACGCGCACCCAGAGCTCGACCGAACCACTCGATCTGGTCGGCGTAGATGTTGGGCGTCGACATCTCGACGGTCGCCGGCAGGTTGAGGACGACCGGCCGCTCCGGCGACGGCTCCCAGACGTCCATGACCGCCTCGCAGACCTCGAGCGCGTAGTCGAGCTCGGTCCCGGTGAACGACTCCGGGCTGTACTGCCAGCGCACGTCGGTGCCGGGCAGCAGCGAGTCTGCATACTTCTGACACCACTGCGCGCCGCGGACCGCGATCTCCTTCACGCCGTCGCGATCGAGCCCGAAGACGACGCGCCGCTGCAGCGTCGACGTCGAGTTATAGAGGTGGATCAGCGCCTTGCCGCCGAAGCCGACCAGCGACTCGACGGTCCGCTCGATGAGCTCCTCGCGGGCCTGCGTCAGCACCTGGATGGTGACGTCTGCCGGGACGAGGTCCTCTTCGACCAGCGAGCGGATGAAGTCGAAGTCGGTCTGGCTCGCGGCCGGGAAGCCGACCTCGATCTCCTTGTAGCCCAGCCGCACCAGCAGGTCGAACATGCGGCGCTTGCGGGCCGGGCTCATCGGGTCGATGAGCGCCTGGTTGCCGTCGCGCAGGTCGACGCTGCACCACTGCGGCGCGGCGTCGATGACACGCGACGGCCAGGTGCGATCGGCGATGTCGATCTGGCCGAACGGTTGGTACTTGTGCACCGGCATGCCGGACGACTGCTGCGTCGTCGGGCCGATGTACGGGCTTGCAGGGGCGGGCTGGCTGAACACAACTGCTCCTCGGAGGTCCCTCGGTCTGGATCGGCGGGCCTTAACGGCGCACGAGCGATCTCCGCGGCGAGGGAGGCCGGCCGATTTAGAGGGCCCCGCCGCGGCGACTAAGAAGAAGCAGACCAGTCATCGCGCCTCCGACAGTAACAGCCTCCGCACCGACACCAGAGCACCGGTTCAGTGGGCCGGGCTCCAGCGGTGCTCGGGGGCCGCCCGGCCCTTCGCCGCGTGCGCGCGCCGACCGGCCAGGACGTCGAGGACGGCCAGGGCCAGAGCGGCGACGACGAACACGGTGGTCACCGCGAGGCCGCGGCGGAAGGCCGCCGCCCAGTCCCCGCCGTTGGCGGCGAGGCCGGCGAAGAAGACGGCGCCGACGACGGCGATCCCGATGGCGGAGCCGACGCGCTGCCCGGTCTGCAGGACCCCGGCGGCGCTGCCGCCTCCGCTCGTCGGCACCTCGGACAGCGAGATGGCCTGGTTCGGCGAGATGGTGAATCCGCTGCCGAGCCCGGCGACCAGCAGCGGCACCGCAGTCGCCCAGGCGACCGACCGGCCGGGCTCCAGCCCGACCGCGACGATGGTGGCGACGAAGCCGACCACCACCATCACCAGGCCGACGGCGATCAGGCGCCGCCCGGCGCGCGCCACGAGCCGGCCGCCGATCGCGGATCCTGCAGCCGAACCGAACGCGAACGGGGTGACGGCCACACCGGCCATCAGCGCGGAGTAGCCGAGCCCGCTCTGCAGGTACAGCGTGAAGATGAAGAAGATCGCCGTGAAGCCGGCGAAGTACAGCATGGCGATGGCGGCGCCCAGCGAGTAGGACCGGAAGCGGAACAGCTCGAGCGCGACGACGGGCTGGTGGCCGCGCCGACCGTAGCGGCGCTCCCAGCCGACGAAGGCGGCCAGCAGGACGAGGGCCAGCGGCACGAGCAGCCACTTCCCCGGGCCGCGCCACTGCCGTTCCTCGACGAGCGGCAACAGCAACGCGAAGACCCCGGCGCCGAGCAGGAGCACGCCGACGGGGTCGAGGTCCTGCCGGGTTCGCTCCGCCGCCGGGCGCCGGACATAGGGGATGAGGCGGAAGCCGAGCACGATCGCCACCAGGCCGATGGGCACGTTCACGAAGAACACGCCACGCCACCCCTCGGCCGCCCCGAACAGCTTGATCAGCACGCCGCCGGCCAGCGGTCCGGCGGCGGTGGACAGGCCGATGGTGGTGCCGAGCAGGCCGAACGCCCGGCCCCGCTCCTCGGTGCGGAACAGCTGCTGGATCAGCCCTGCCGTCTGCGGGGTGATGAACCCACCGCCGATGCCCTGGGCGAGGCGCGCGGCGACGAGCCACGTGGGGTCCTGGGCAAGTCCGGCGACCGCGCTGGAGACGGTGAACAACGCCAGGCCGAACAGGAAGGCGTTGCGGCGCCCGCGGGCGTCGCCGAGGCGGCCGGCGGGGACGAGCACGAGCCCGAAGGCCAGGGCGTAGCCGGAGAGCACCCACTGCAGGTCACTCTCGGTCGCATGCAGGCCGTCGCGGATCGAGGGCAGCGCGACGTTGACGATGCTGACGTCGAGCAGGCTCATGAACGCGGCCACCAGGCAGACGGCGAGCGCCTTCCACCGCCGCGGGTCGCCCTGCCCGGCCTCGCCGGTCGAGGGCCGGGGCTCGTCCGTGGTCGTCATGCTGTCGTCACGCTGTCTTCACGAGGGCAACGTGCCCGTCTCGTTCGGTTCGACGCCGGGCTAGCCGTAGGCGCCGCTGACCGCCACGATCGTCGGGTCGGCCGTCGACACCGCCGCCATCCGCGACGACATCCCGGCGAGGTTG
>JAVEDQ010000615.1 GCA_030840885.1 Frankiaceae bacterium | reverse complement strand
GCCGTCCTCCAGATCGCGGTGGCCCTGGTCTCGGGCTCAGTCGCCCTGCTCGGCGACGCGGTGCACAACGTGGCGGACGCCCTCACCGCGCTCCCGCTGTTCGTGGCCTTCGCGCTGTCGCGACGGCCGGCGTCCCGGCGCTTCACCTATGGCTACGGCCGCAGCGAGGACCTCGCCGGACTCGTGATCGTCCTCGTCATCGCGGCCAGCGCCGCGGTCAGCGGCTACGTCGCCATCGAGCGGCTCGTCCACCCGAGGTCCGTCGACCACCTCGTCGCCGTCGCGGCGGCGGCACTGATCGGCTTCGTCGGCAACGAGGTGGTCGCCCGCTACCGCATCTCGGTGGGGCGGCGCATCGGCTCGGCCGCGCTCGTGGCCGACGGCCTGCACGCCCGCACGGACGGCTTCACGAGCCTGGCCGTGCTGGCGGGCGCCGGTGGAGTCGCGCTCGGGTTCCCGCTGGCCGACCCCGTCGTCGGTCTGCTGATCACCCTGCTGATCGTGGGGGTACTGCGCAGCGCGGCGCGGGAAGTGGTCGCTCGGGTACTCGATGCCGTCGATCCCGCCCTGGTCGCCAGCGCCGAGCAGGCCGTGAGCACGGTGCCGGGGGTCGTGTCGGTTTCCGAGCTCCGCATCCGCTGGATCGGTCGCGCACTGCGGGCCGAGGTGGGGCTCGAGGTCGACCCGGGGATGAGCCTCACCGAGGCGCACGATCTCGCCCGGCACGCCGAGAACCACCTGCTGGAGCAGGTGCCACACCTGCGGGCCGCGATCGTCGCCACCCGTCCGGCGGGGCGGAACGCTCCGCTCGTCGCCCGCTGAACCGGCCCACGGGTCGACCGGCTAACGACACGGGAGTGTGATCGTGGCGTGATCGCACCCCTGGTACCCGTACTCGGACAAAAGTCGGACTACCGTGAATGTCATGGCCAGCATTGAGCTCGCTCCTCCGCGCCTCACAGGCATGCGCGCGTTGTGGCACAGCACCATCGGCAAGAAGGCAGTCGTCGCAGCGACCGGGCTGGTCATGGTGCTGTGGCTCCTGGTCCACATGCTCGGCAACCTGAAGATCTTCTTCGGGCCGACGGAGTTCGACGCCTACGCGCACTTCCTGCGCCGGATCGGTGAGCCGGTCCTCAAGAACAGCTGGTTCCTCTGGATCCAGCGCGCCGTCCTGCTCGTCGTGTTGGTGGCCCACATCGTTGCCTCCGCCCAGCTCTCCATCCGTGATCTGCGCGCCCGCCCGACGAAGTACACGGGCAAGCAGCGCTTCGAGGCCACGGTGACGACGCGCTACATGCGGACCGGCGGCATCGTGCTCGGACTGTTCATCGTCTGGCACCTGCTGAACCTGTCGGTCGGCGTCGCGGTCCCGCACTACGCCCAGGCACGGGCCTACGAGAACGTCGCCCAGGATTTCTCGCTCTGGTGGATGAACGTCATCTACATCGCCGCGATGCTGTTCCTGGGTCTGCACATCCACCACGGGTTCGAGAGCGCCACCCGCACCCTCGGGTACCACCGGCCCACCCGGGCCCGCGCCATCAAGATCACCGGCGATGTGCTCGCCGTGGCCATCGCCGCCGGATTCATCGTCGTCCCGGTCGCCGTCATGACAGGAGTCGTGAGCTGATGCTGGACTATCGTGTGGGCGAGCCCATCGCCGACACCAAGGCCCCCGAGGGTCCCATCGGGGAGCGTTGGTCGACCCGCAAGTTCGAGGCCAAGCTGGTCAACCCCAGCAACCGGCGCAAGCACAAGGTCATCGTCGTCGGCACCGGCCTGGCCGGCGGCTCCGCCGGCGCGACCCTGGCCGAGCAGGGCTACCACGTCATCCAGTTCTGCTTCCAGGACTCGCCCCGCCGGGCCCACTCGGTGGCGGCGCAGGGCGGCATCAACGCAGCCAAGAACTACCGCAACGACGGCGACTCGGTCTACCGCCTGTTCTACGACACGGTGAAGGGCGGCGACTTCCGCTCGCGGGAGTCCAACGTCCACCGTCTCGCCGAGGTGTCGGTCCAGATCATCGACCAGTGCGTCGCACAGGGCGTGCCGTTCGCCCGCGAGTACGGCGGTCTGCTCGACACCCGCTCCTTCGGCGGCGTGCAGGTGCAGCGCACCTTCTACGCCCGCGGCCAGACGGGTCAGCAGCTGCTCATCGGCGCCTACCAGGCACTCGAGCGGCAGATCGACGAGGGCAACATCGAGCTGCACACCCGCACCGAGATGCTCGACCTCATCGTCATCGACGGCAAGGCGCGCGGCATCGTCGCCCGGGACCTGACCACCGGGAAGCTCACGACCTACCTCGCCGACGCCGTCGTGCTGGCCACCGGCGGCTACGGCAACGTCTTCTACCTCTCCACCAACGCCAAGGGCTCGAACGCGAGCGCCATCTGGCGGGCCCACAAGCGGGGCGCCTACATGGCCAACCCCTGCTACACGCAGATCCACCCGACCTGCATCCCGCGCTCCGGCGACTACCAGTCGAAGCTCACGCTGATGAGCGAGTCGCTGCGCAACGACGGCCGGATCTGGACCCCGAAGCGCGAGGGCGACGACCGCCCCGCCAACGAGATCCCCGAGGAAGAGCGCGACTACTACCTCGAGCGGCAGTACCCGAGCTTCGGCAACCTGGTGCCCCGCGACATCGCCTCCCGGGCCGCGAAGACGCAGTGCGACATCGGCAAGGGCGTCGGCCCCGGTGGGCTCGGCGTGTACCTCGACTTCGCCGACGCCATCGCACGGATGGGGCAGCCGGCCGTCGAGGCCAAGTACGGCAACTTGTTCGACATGTACCAGCGCATCACGGCGGAGAACCCGTACAAGGTCCCGATGCGCATCTACCCGGCGATCCACTACACGATGGGCGGGCTGTGGGTCGACTACGACCTGCAGACCACCATCCCGGGCCTGTTCGCGATCGGGGAGGCCAACTTCTCCGACCACGGCGCCAACCGGCTCGGTGCGTCGGCCCTGATGCAGGGCCTCGCCGACGGCTACTTCATCCTGCCGACGACGCTGAACCACTACATCGCGAGCAACAAGTTCCCCGATGTCGACGCGGCCGACCCGGCTGTCGCCGAGGTCGAGACCGGCGTGCAGGAGCGGCTCGAGAAGCTGCTCTCGATCAACGGCACCCGGACCGCCGACTCGTTCCACCGCGAGCTCGGCACGCTGATGTGGGACTACGCCGGCATGTCCCGCAACGACGGTGGCCTGCGCAAGGCGCTGGACCGGATCCCCGAGCTCCGCGAGGAGTTCTGGCGGTCGGTCAAGGTCCCGGGTACCGGCTTCGCGCTGAATCAGCAGCTCGAGAAGGCCAACCGCGTCGCCGACTTCCTCGAGTTCGGCGAGCTGCTCGTCCTCGACGCCCTCGTGCGCGAGGAGTCCGCCGGCGGCCACTTCCGCGAGGAGCACCAGGACTCCGACGGCGAGGCCGCTCGCGACGACGAGAACTTCGCCCACGTCGCGGCCTGGGAGTACTGCGGCCCCGGGGAGAACCCGGTGCTGCACAAGGAAGCCCTGGAGTTCGACTACGTACACCTGACCCAAAGAAGCTATGCCTGATGGGGAGCCACGCGTGAAGATCACGGTTCGGGTCTGGCGTCAGCCGTCCCCCGACGAGGCCGGCCGCATGGTCGACTACCCGGTCGACGACGTCGCGGAGGACATGTCGTTCCTCGAGATGCTCGACGTCCTCAACGAACAGCTCATCCTCGACGACGAGGACCCCATCTCCTTCGACCACGACTGCCGCGAGGGCATCTGCGGGTCCTGCGGGATGGTCATCAACGGCCAGGCGCACGGCCCGGTCAAGACGACCGTCTGCCAGCTGCACATGCGCGAGTTCCGCGACGGCGACACGATCGAGGTCGAGCCCTGGCGGGCCGGACCCTTCAAGATCCTGAAGGACCTCGTCGTCGACCGGTCGTCCTTCGACCGGATCATCCAGGCCGGCGGGTACGTCTCGGTCAACACCGGCGCCGCGCCCGACGCCGCCTCGGTGTCGGTACCGAAGGCCGATGCGGACCTCGCGTTCGAGAACGCGACCTGCATCAGCTGCGGTGCCTGCGTCGCGGCCTGCCCCAACGGTGCGGCGATGCTGTTCACCAGCGCGAAGGTCACCCACCTGAACCTGCTTCCGCAGGGCCAGCCCGAGCGGGAGAACCGGGTGCTGCGCATGGTGCAGGCGATGGACGACGAGGGCTTCGGTGGCTGCACCAACGTCGGTCAGTGCACGCAGGTCTGTCCGAAGGGCATTCCGTTCGACAGCATCATGAACATGAACCGCGAGTACCTGCGGGCCGTGAAGAGTAGCCGGGGTAACCAGGGTTGATGCCGTGAGTGGCGGTGGCGGTGGCGGTGGCGGCGGTGTTGGCGGAGCGGCCAAGCCGGCCGACCCGATGGAGGCCGAGTTCGACGTCGTCGCGCGGTGGACGGAGCAGGCGGTCGCGGAACTCGGCACCGAGTACGCCGTCCCGGCGGGTTGTCGCGGTACCGGCAGCCCGTCGGCCTTCGCCTGGCTGGCGGAGGCGCTGCAGATCGAACGGGGTGTCCGCTTCCTCGACAGCGGGGCCGGGGTCGGTGGCCCCGGTGCGTGGCTGCGTGACCACTACGACGTCGAGCCCGTGTTGTCGGAGCCGATGAGCGCCGCGGCAGGGGCCAGCCACCGGCTGTTCGGACTGCCGTCGGTCGTCGCCTGGTCGCAGTCGCTGCCGTTCCGCTCGGGTGCGTTCGACGCGCTGTGGAGCCTCGGGGTGCTGTGCACCGTGCCGGACAAGGCGGCCCTGCTCGCCGAGGCACGCCGCGTCCTCGTCCCCACGGGTCGGCTCGGGCTGCTCGTCTACGTTCGGACGCCGGAGCCGCTGCCCGAGAGCCCGGAGGGCAACGACTTCCCGACCCAGCAGGAACTGCACGACCTGCTCGACGAGACCGGGTTCACCGTCCTGCAGTCGACCGACGCCGACGATCTGGGTTCGTCACCGCTGACCTGGCAGGCGCGGCTGGATCGCGTCGAGGCCCTCGTCGAGGAGCGCCACAGCGACTCCGAGGCCTGGCAGGTCGCCGAAGCGCAGTCGGCGATCATGGGGCGGCTGATCGGCGGCGGGCACGTCCGCTCGGTCCTGGTGCACGCGGTGGCCGGCTAGTCGTCCGAGTTGGTTCGCCCGGGGCGTCAGCTGCGACGCCTCGGCACCGCGGTCAGGTCCTGCCCGGTCTCGGTGATCGTCGCAGCGATGTCCCGGAGCTTCCGGTTCCGCGTCTGGGACGCCTCGACCAGCATCGCGAAGGCGGCATCGGCCGAGATGCGGAAGCGCTCCATGAGGATGCCTTTCGCCTGACCGATCACGTCGCGGCTGTCGAGCGCCTCCTGCCACTGCGACGCGCGGCGATGGGGGAGCAGGCTCAGCGCGACGATGGCCGCCCATGCCTCGGCCCCTGCCACGTCCGGCGTCCCGAACGCCGCGCCGGGGGCTCCGAACAGACTCAACGACCCGAAGGTGCCGTCGGTGGCGCTGAGTGGGAGGCAGAGGACGTTATCGACGCCGGCCTCTTTCAATACCGATCCCAGTTGGGGCCAGCGATTTGCGGCGCGCCCGTTGTCGCTGCGGACGGCGGTGCCCTGTTCCATGGCGCATACGCCGGGACCGTCACCCCGGGCGAACTGGGCCTCGTCGATCTCGCGGGCAACGGCGGAGGTCGCGACGGTCGTGCGCTGCGCGCGGTGGTCGATCACGGACACGGTGACGTGCTTCGCCGGGCCGACGAGCCGGGCCGCACCTGCTACCGCGTGCTCGAGCACCTCGGCGAGCGAGGGTAGGTCCTGCAGCACCCGCACGAGTTCGGCGAACTCGACCAACGGCCCATCGGATGTGGACGGCTGGAGCCTCGTCGCGGTACCGGACGACGGCATCTCGGTCACTGACATGGCTACCCGTTTCGGTCCGGGTGCCGGATATGGTCGACGGGCGGATCTGCTCCTACCGGCGACGGCCGTCAAGCAGTCGCCGGCCCTCGACCAGGCTGGTTCTCAGCAATTCATGGATATCACGTCACCGCCGAGCCGCGGAAGGAGAGATCCGTCATGGATGCCGCCGACACTCCGCGACTCGACGACCCGCAACCGGACGACGCGCGACTCGATGACACGGAGCTGGAAGCCGCACTCGGTGGCCTTTCCGGCCTCGTCGCCGGACACGACCCGCTCGAGATCACCCTCCGCCGCATCGCGGAATTCGCCGCGCGGGCCATCCCTGCGGCGGATGGCGCGGGCCTGACGCTTCTGGGCGACGGCCAGCGACGGACGGTGGTGGCCACCGACGACCTCGTCCACGCCGTCGATGACGTCCAGTACTCGCTGGAGGAGGGGCCGTGCCTCCGTGCGATGGAACTCGGCGCCACGGTGGTCAGCGGCTCGCTGAGCGGCGATCCGACCTATCCCCGGTTCGGCCCCCGCGTCGGCCGGATGGGCGTGCACAGCTCGCTCTCGCTGCCGCTCCTGCTCGAGGACGAGGTCATCGGGGCGCTGAACGTCTACGCCCGGGCCAAGGACGCCTTCGGTGACGAGGCGGCTCGGCTGGGGGAGTTGTTCGCCCGCCCCGCTGCGGTGAGCGTGCGGAATGCGCAGATGCTCGCGGACCTGCAGCGGACCGTCGAGCAATTGAGGACGGCACTCGCCAGCAGGGCGGGCATCGACCAGGCCGTGGGGCTGCTCATGAGCCGGTCGGGCCTGACCGCCGCCGAGGCGTTCCAACGCCTCCGCGAGATGAGTCAGCGCAGCCACGTCCGCGTCGGGGTCATCGCCCAGCAGCTGCTGGACGAAGCCGTCACACGGGCGCGGGTGAGGCGCTCCGGCGACGACGCGACGGAGCGCGTCGAACAGCCTCGGGCCGGCGACCGCAGGTAACTCCTACGCGGCAGCGGGTAGTTCGCTGCGCTGCTCGCCGCGCGTCATCTTCCGCACCAACGTGGTGGGCGCTGTCGCGACGGCCGAGCCGGCGTGGGCGAAGAAGTCGTTCGGCAGAGAGAGCCGGACGACCTGGGCCCAGGCCGAGCCGAGCTGCTTCAGCAGCGGCCCAGTGGTGTAGGTCAGGCCGTAGCGCTCGAACAGCGCCTGCACCTGCGGAGCGATCTCGGCGTACTTGTTGCTCGGCATGTCGGGGTAGAGGTGGTGCTCGATCTGGAAGGAGAGATTGCCGGTCAGCATGTGGGTCGACGGGCCGCCGCTGATGTTGCCGGCCCCGAGCATCTGCCGCAGGTACCACTCGCCCCGCGTCTCGCCGTCGATCGAGTGCTTCGTGAAGGTCTCGATGCCGGAGGGGAAGTGACCGCACATGATCACCGAGTGCGTCCACAGGTTGCGCACCAGGTTCGCCGTGACGTTGGCGGCCAGGGTGCTCAACGCGGACGGCCCGGAGAGCAGGGGATGGACGATGTAGTCCCGCGTCGCCTGCCGCTTGACCTTGGCCCACACGGCCTTCAGTTCGGTGCGGAACAGCGCCTTGTCCTTGCGGCCCTTGAGCACCTTGCCGATCTCGAGGTCGTAGGCGGCGATGCCGTACTCGAACAGGCACGCGTTGAGGAAGTTCCACAGCGGCTGGCCGAGGAAGAAGGGGCTCCACCGCTGGTCCTCGTCGACCCGCATGATGCCGTAGCCGAGGTCGTTGTCCCGGCCGAGCACGTTGGTGAACGTGTGGTGGATCTGGTTGTGCGAGTGCTTCCACATGGCCGACGGCGAGGCGAGGTCCCACTCCCAGCTCGTGGAGTGGATCTTCGGGTCGCGCATCCAGTCCCACTGGCCGTGCATGACGTTGTGCCCGATCTCCATGTTCTCGAGGATCTTGGAGATCGACAGGCCGGTCGTGCCCGCGATCCAGGCCGGCGGGAACAGCGAGAACAGCAGGATGCCCCGGCTCACGAGCTCCAGCCGACGCTGGAAGGTGATGACCTTGCGGATGTAGGCCGCGTCGCTCGCCCCGCGGCTCGCGATGATCTGCTCGCGAAGGGCGTCGAGCTCGAGACCGAGGTCGGTCACGTCCTGCTCGGTGAGGTGGGCGATCGGGTTGTGGGCCTTCTTCTGCAGAGCGGTCATGCGGTGTCCTTCTGAAGGGGACGGAGGTCAGACGTCGATGTGACAGGGTCCGGCGGCGGCGGAGATGCAGGTCTGCACCAGCACGCCGTCGCCTTCGGCGGCTGTGGTGACGGCTCCGTCGCGCAGGTCGCGGACGGCGCCGGACCGCAGGGGGACGACGCAGCCGAAGCAGATGCCCATGCGGCAGCCGGAGGGCATCAACACACCCGCGGCCTCGCCGGCGTCGAGGATCGGAGTGGCGCCGTCGGCCTCGACGGTGGTGTCGGTGCGGTCGAAGGTCACGGTGCCGCCCTCGCCGGTGACGAAGACGGCGGGCCGGAAGCGCTCGGTGTGCAGGCGGTCGGCGAGGCCCTGATCAGCGAAGTGCTGCTCCAGCACGTCGAGCATGCCGGTCGGGCCGCAGGCCCAGCTCTCGCGCTCAGCGAGATCCGGGACGAGCCGGGCGAGTTCGTCGACGTCGACCATTCCGTCGCGGTCGGTGTGCTTCTCCACGAGGCGGATGCGTCCGGTGGCGGCCAGCGCCCGGATCTCGCGGCGGAAGATGACGTCGGCCTCGGTCGGCGCGGAGTGCACGAGTACGACGTCATCGAGTTCGTGGACGGCGTTGCGGAGCATCCCCATCACCGGGGTGATGCCGCTGCCGGCCGTGATGAAGAGGATCTTCGTCGGCGCGGTGGTCGGCAGGACGAACTCGCCCGTCGCCTGGTCGAGCTGCAGCACCGTGCCCGGCCGGGCGTGGTGGACGAGGTGGTTGCTGACGACGCCGCCCGGGATCGCCTTCACCGTGACGGTGATGTGCCCACCGGGCTCGTCGAGCGGTGAGGTGACCGAGTAGGCACGCCAGAGCCGGACCCCGTCGACATCGACGCCGATCCGGACGTACTGCCCGGGGACGTGCGGAAGCCAACCACGGCCGGGGCGGATGACCAGCGTGGCCGAGTCACGGGTCTCGGGACGGACCGCGACGAGCCGTCCGCGCAGGTCGGCCCCCGAGCGCAACGGGTCGAACAGGTCGATGTAGTCCGCCGGGACGAGCGGGGTCGCGACCAGCTCCGCGAGCCGGAGGGTGCGGGCGCGCAGCCTCCCCAGCACGGCGGGGGCGGATGGCGACATGACAACAGTCTTCCCGCTCTCACGAGTAATCTGATGCCCGCGAGGCGTAGGAAATCTCGTCTGGCCTGTTCGCCGAGAACAAGAATCGGGGTCGAGGCGTCGTGACCGAGCCAGGTCAAGCCGGGCAGCTCCGGTTCGGCTCCGGGCTGGAGCTGGACGAGAGGGTTCTCGCGGCGCTGAGCGCCCGGCTCCCGGTCGTCGCCGGGCGGACCGTCACGGCGGTGACGGCCGAGGTCCCGGGGTACGCCGTCGCGCTGACCGGCCAGCGGGCTCGGAACATCGAGCAGGCGGTGCAGACCGCCCTCGGCGTCTTCCTCCGGCTCGCCGCCCAGGCTCAGAACTCGGATGCGGGCACGCCGCTGCAGCCGGCGCTCGAGGGCGCGTACGAGCTCGGCCGCGGGGAGGCCCGCAGCGGGCGGAGCATGGATGCGCTGCTTGCCGCCTACCGGGTCGGGGCACGCGTGTCTTGGCGGGAGTTCTCGGCCACCGCTGTGGATTGCGGGCTCTCGGCATCCACCCTCGCCCGTTTCGCGGAACTCGTCTTCGCCTACATCGATCAGCTGTCCGCGGCCAGCGTCGCCGGTCACACCGACGAGTTGGAGACGACGGGGCGCGTCCGCCAGCGCTACCGCGAACAGCTCGCCGAGCTGCTGCTCACCGGGGCCACGGCCGATGCGGTGGCCGATGCGGCGCAGCGGGCGGACTGGGCGGTGCCCGAGACACTGACCGCCGTCCTGCTGCCGTCGACCCACGCACGCGATGCGCGGGCGGCCCTGGACTCGAACACGCTGGCGGTGGCGGCCGACGTCGCCGGGGGCGCTTCGGAGGGACTGAGCGTCCTGCTCGTGCCGGACGCCGACGGCCCGGGACGTCGCCACCTGCTGCGGAGCCTGCGAGGCCGCGCGGCCGTGGTCGGGCCCGTCGAGCCGTGGCTGCGGGTGGGGACGTCCTACCGCCGGGCCGCCCGCGTGCAGTCCCTGCTCGCCGCCGACGGCACACTCGACCGTCCGGAGGCCGTGGACGCCGACGAACACCTCGCCCTTCTCGTTCTGACTGCCGACCCGGACGCGCTCGCCGACCTGCGGGCGCGGGCACTGGCGCCGCTCGCGTCGGTGCGGACGTCGACGGCCGATCGGCTGGCCGAGACGCTGCGTTCGTGGCTGCTGCACCACGGTCGACGGGAGGAGGTGGCCGCGGACCTGGTCGTCCATCCCCAGACGGTCCGGTACCGCATGACGCAGCTGCGCGAGCTCTACGGCGACAAGTTGACCGACCCGGCGTCGGTGCTGGAGCTGACGATCGCACTGGCGCAGCGGAGTCAGGTCTCGCGGCGGAGTCAGGTCCCGGAGTGATTCGCCGCCCCTGGGTCAACGGGGCCGAGGAGGGCGTCGGCGAGATCCCGGGCCTCCCGGAGCGGTTGCCGATCCGAGCTGACCATCGACATGGCGATGCTGCCTTCGAGCAGCAGCATGAGCCGGTCCGCGGTCGCGGCGCCGGCGTCGTCACCGAGGCGACGGAGCTGGGCCTGCAGGTAGCTGCGCACCGTCTCCTTGTGGTGACGGACGACCTCGCGCACCGGGTGGTCGGGATCGGGGAATTCTGCGGCCGCATTGAGGAAGGCGCAGCCGCGGAAGGTGTCCGACGACCACGCCTCGTAGGCGTCGAAGACCGCCAGGATGCGCGCGCGGGGTGAGGAGTGGGTCGCCGTGATCTGGTCGATCTGCTGCTGCCAGCGCTGATCGCGTGCACGCAGGTAGGCCGTGACCAGCCCGTCCTTCGACCCGAAGTTGCCGTAGAGCGCCGTCTTCGTCGTGCCGGCCTCGGCTGCGACGGTGTCGACGCCGACCGCGTGGATACCGCGGTTGTAGAACAGCTGACCGGCAGCGCCGAGCACCTTGGCTGCGGCGTCACCGCGGGGAGTGCGGGCCATGGTGGCATCCTCTCCCGTACTCAGCAGTCTGCTTGTTGGTTCGCTATTGGAGCAGCTTACAGGCTTGCGCAAAGTCTGAAGCGGGCTGGAACCGTTAATCGGACAGATCGGTCTGTTCATCCCGTAGTGTCCGGCGGGTGAAGCAGCTGAGTGCAGAGCGAACGCCCGGAGTCACCCGGCCGTGGTGGGTCGTGACCGCGATCGGCGCGGCGGTCATCGCGGTCTGCTACGGCTTCGCGCGCTACGCCTACGGGCTGTTCGTCCCGCGCTTCGGTGAGGACTTCCAGCTGGGCGGCGCCGGGCTCGGACTGCTGGGCGGCCTCTCGACAGCGGGATACGTCCTCGGTCTGCTGACCGCACCCCGGGTCGCCGGCCGCGGGCCGCGAGCGGCCGTACTCGCTGCGGGGGGCGTCGCGGCCCTCGGTCTGGCGCTCATGGGGCTCACCGACTCGGTGGTCGTCTTCGCCATCGGGCTGGTCGTGGCCGGCAGCAGCGCCGGGCTGGTCTCGCCGGCGGTGGCGGAAATGATCGCGCGGGGCGTCGAGCAGTCCGTCCGTGCCCAGGCGCAGACCTGGGCCAACACCGGGACGAGCTTCGGGCTGGCGGCCTCGGCCTTCACCCCTGCGCTGGCAGTCGGATGGCAGGCCATCTGGCTCGGCTTCGCGGCGACGGCCGTCGCGGTGACGCTGGTGGCTGCCGTCCGTCTTCCGCGGCACCCGGGCGGTGCTGACCCAGGTCCTTCGCAGCGGCCGCGTCCTGATGTCGAGGGCCCGGATGGCGAAGGCGCCGGCTGGCCACGGGGGCTGACGGCCCTGGTCCTGAACTCGGTACTCATCGGGCTGACGAGCGCACCCTTCTGGACGTTCTTCATCGCCCGCGCGCACGAGTCAGGAGTGACGGCGGTGAGCACGACGTGGTGCTGGTTCACGATCGGCGCCGTGGGGCCGCTCGGCGGTCTGGCCGGCTGGCTGGCCGGCCGCGTCGGTCTGCGGGCGGCCAACGTCGGCATCTGGACGCTGTGGGCCGGTGGACTGGGGCTGCTGGCCCTGCCGTCTCCTGGACTACTCGGGTCGCTCGGTGCGGCCGCGGTGCTCGGCGCGACCTACATGGCGCTGACCGGACTCTGCATCCTCTGGGGCTCGCGGCTGTTTCCGGCCCGGCCCTCCCACGGGGTGACGCTGTCGTTCCTCGCTCTGGGCGTCGGGCAGACCGTCGGCTCCGCCCTCGCCGGGACGTTGACCGATGCAGTCGGCTTTGCGGCCACCTTCGGGATCGCCGCGCTGCTCAGTCTCACCGCGTGGCTGCAGCTGCATCCACGCTTGGCGGGGAACCTCCACCGCGAGCAGCCGAACTGCTTAGTCGATGAGGCGGGTGAATCCCCGCGAGCCGGCCAGTGGACGGTAGATCTCGCGGAAGTCCATCGCGTAGTTGAAATCGGCCTGCTCCGTCTGCCGGGCGCCCGTGATGTCGAGGTTGTGCACGATCAACAGCTCCTCGAAGAAGTGCGAGGCCTGGATCAACTTCATGCCCGACGGTGCCCACACCCCTGATCCGCCCCAGAACGGCACACCCGAGACCCCGTGCCGCCCCACCGCATTGCAGGCGATCGTCCACACCTGATTGGTCGCCGAGGATGCCGACATCACCGAGTCCCACAGGTCCCCGTAGTAGGAGTCGGTCCGGACGTTCATCGTCGGGTATTCGCGCGTCGCCGCCGCGCGCCAGGAAGCGACCTGGAGGATGGCGTCGACCTCGTCGGTGATCGCGTACTCCCGCAGCAGGTCGCCGAAGAGGTAGTCGTAGCAGGTGGTGACGCCGAACCGCCCGTTGTCCTCCTTCGTGTCGATCACGAGGCGATCGTCCTGACCGGTCTGCGTGTAAGTCTTCTCGATGCCCGGGAGAAAGATCTTCTGGTAGGAGTTGCCGTGGGCCAGGTAGTCGTAGTCCTTGGCCACCGGGAACGTCGAGTTGAAGTACTTGCCGTCCGGTCCCTGTGTCAGGTTGTTGAGGACGATGGCGCGGAAGTCGTCGTCGAGCAGCGGCTTGAGCGCCCCCTCGATCCAGTCCACATGCCGCTCGGTGAGCGCGGAGTCCATGTATCGCCGGCAGGCCGACTCATCGTCCCAGAAGTAGCCCGAGAGGCTGAACTCGGGGAAGACCGCGACGTTGACGCCGTGCTCCTTGAAGACGGACGCGACCCGGCAGATCTTGTCCTTGTTGGCTTCCACGTCCGGCACGGACGCGTTGATGTTCGCGAGGCCGACCGACATCCGCGTCGAGTCGGAGGAGAACACTCGCTCGACGACTCGGAACCCCCTGTTGTCCATCAGGTCGACCTCCCACGACGTCAGCGACTCCAGCCGGCGTCAGCGCAGGTCGCTCGATGAGCATCCGCAGGGCGAGGCGGCATGGCTTCATCCCGTCGGGGTGAGCCCGGTCGAGTGCGAGAACAGGTTCACCCCATCCGCATGAGGCTCGGGCGCGCCTCCGCGATCAGGCTGACCCCGGCGACGCGAGCGACGTGGTTGCCAGGCCCCGCAAGCCCGCGCCGGAGCTGACGGGCACGCAGGCAGGCGGAAACAAGGGAGAAGTCGATGACAACCACCCAACAGAGCACCGCACGCGTTCCGAGGCAAGAGCGCCGCAGCGCGCCGCAGTCGGATGCCTGGTTCGGCTGGATCGCCTTCGCCGGCATCGTCATGATCCTCGCGGGGACCTTCGAGGCGTTCGAAGGCCTGACCGCGCTGTTCAAGGACCAGTTCTTCGTTGTCACCAACAACGGGCTGCTGGTTTCCGCCAACTACACCGCGTGGGGCTGGGTCCACCTGGCCCTCGGCGCCGTCGTGGTGGCGGCCGGGTGCGGCGTCTTCATCGGCAAGACGTGGGCGCGTGTCGTCGGCGTCATCCTGGCGATGCTGAGCGCGATCGTGAATCTCGCGTTCCTCTC
>JAVEDQ010000287.1 GCA_030840885.1 Frankiaceae bacterium | reverse complement strand
GATGGCTCTCGGCAGCGTCGCGGCGCTGACCCTGCTCAAGCCGCTTGCCACCGCTGCCTGCCTTCGATGAGCGGTGCGCGTTGAGCACTCCTGCTCACCGTCGAGTTCGCGCACCCGCCGCTCACGCTGCTTCCCGCGCTGATCCTCGCCGTGACCTGTGCCGTTACCACCCGCTACGGGATGACGCGGCTGGGGCAGCACCTGAAGGTCAGGCGAGGCCGGAGGGTTGCCTCCTCCACGGCGACCCGGGTCGGCGCCGCATAGACGGACCCGTCACTCCGGGAGGCACGCCACGACGAAGCACGCGAAAGCGGCCAGACCGCTGGTCGTCCGGAGCAGGTGGAAGCGGTCCCATCTCTTCCGTAGTCCGGCGTACGTCGGCGGTGGTGGGTCCAACTCCCACTGCCGCAGCCGGACGTTGAGTCGCCGGTTGCACAAGTGGGACACCGCGGCCACGACGACGGTCAGCACCACTCCCACGACCAACAGCGACCGGCGGGTACCGCTTTCGCCGCCCGTGGCCAATGTCAGAACCGCCGCCAACGCCGTCAGCACGGTGAAGGCCGGCATCGAGCGCTCGATGTAGTGGTCGACCGCGAGGTGCAGCCGGGCGCTCACCGGTGCGGGCACCCGATGAAACGTCGGCACGACGGCGACCTCGATCATCAGAAGGCCACCGGCCATCAGGGCACCCAGCAGCTCGGTCGACATGCGGGCCGGTGTGCCTCCCTTGAGTCCGACCGCCGTCCCGTAACAAACGGCGAGAACCAGGCACAGCGCAGTTCGGGAGATGTGCCACCGATCCCAGACGCGGCGCATTCTCGAATACCCCGGCGGCAACTCGGGCTGGGACCAGCGCCGGATGAGCAGGTTGATCCTGCGGTTGCCCAGAAGAGAGATCAGGATGATCGGAAGACTCAACCCCAGGCCCACGAGCAGGAACCACCGGCCGGGCGATTCGGTACCGCCGCCGAATGTGAGCAGGCCCAGGACCGCGAGCGCGGAAAGGAAAAGCGACTGCGGCATGTAGTAGTCGGGTAGCGGGTTGAAGACCCGGTGGATCTGGAAATCGGTGCGCTCGCCGAATACCCGCAGGGCGGGGATCACGGCCAGCGATACCGTGATGACCCCGCCCGCGAGGAGTCCGGAGGACAGCAGAACCACTGCCCACAGGACGTGTGTGGTCACGGCCGGACGCCACCCGACGGCAGCGCACCGAGCTGACGCATGAGCCCCAGCGAGTCCGACTGGCCCCAGTGCTCCACGATCCTGCCGTTCCGAACGCGATGAATGTGAATCGCGTCCACGGTGATGTTGTTGCCGGTCGGTTCGACGCCCATGAAGTTGCCGGAGTGCGTGCCCCTGGCCGTCGAGTGGTAGGTGACCAGATCTCCCTCCGCCACGATCAGGTTGATCGTCACGTGGCCATCGGGAAAGGCATCCCGGAAGGAAGTCAGCAGGGATCGCAGCCCGTCCTTGGACGGGGGCAGCCCCGGGAACGGCGTGTTCTCCACGTACTGGCGATCGAAGTACCCGAAGGCGCGATCCAGGTCCCCCTCGTTCCACGCGTCTTCCGCATCCTGGACGATGCGCTTGTTCTCCTGCAGCTGGTCCATCGGAGCTTCCTGATCTGTCGAAGTGGCGAAGTGCTGAGGGGTGGACGGCTTCACGGCCGCCCTACGGGCGGGGGCCAGCGGGCGGACCGGCCAGTGGGGCCTCCGGCACCCCGACCCGGCCGTGTTGTTGCGGAACCGTGCCCGGCGGCGGCCCGCCGACCGCCGACCGCGGTGGGCCGGCGATCACCCCCGGCGGCGGACCGCCCACCGCGCCAGGCGGCGGGACCAGGGCGAACCGGCCGTGTACCGGCACAGCCATACCGAACATGCTCCGGGCACCCGAAGACGTGAGGAAATCGACGACCTCCGCGAGGTCCTCCGCCGGCACCCACCGGGAGTGGTCGGCGTCCGGCTGTGTGGCCCGGTTCTTCGGGGTGTCGAGCAAGGTCGTCACCACGGCATTCGCATTGATGCCGAGATCGGCGACCTCGCGGCCGAGAGCACGGACCCACGCCAGCAGAGCCGATTTCGAGGCTGCGTAGGGCCCGGTGGTGGGCATCGGCTCCTGCGCCAGCAAGGAACCGATGTAGACCAGCCAACCCGGTCCGGTCCGCATCTGCCTCAGCACCGCCTGGGTGACAACGGCAGCAGCGACGACGTTGGCGCGGTACAACTCCAGGTAGACCTCCGGCGGAGCGGCGATCACCGGAGTGCCGGCACGGAAAGCACCGGCGAGATGCACCAGGCCGTCGAGGCGCCCGAACTGCTCGACAGCCCGGGCCGCCACCATCGCCGCCTGCTCGGGCTCGATGACATCGGCAGTCACGGTGGCGACCGCGTTCCCGGCTGAGAGCTCGTGTTCCAGCTCCGCCAACCGATCCGCATTGCGAGCCGTGAGCACAACCCGGTCTCCGCGGGCGAGCAAGGTTCGCGCGACGTAGGGGGCGGCACCGCCGCTTGCTCCCGTAATCAGGAAAACCTTTGACGAGGAATTCAAGGTGGTCATTTCAGTGCACCTCCGCGCTGGCGAGAATCGGTTCGAAGTTCTCGGCCGGCTGCGCGACGCGGCCAGCGGAAGACTCTTCTTCTGGTCGTTCGGGCCGCATCCACAGACCTGCTACCGCGCCGAGAAGGGACACGGCCGCCGCGAGGATCAGGGCGTTGTGAAAGCCGTGGACGAACGCGGCCTGTCGAGTCGTCCCGAGGGCCACCGAGCTCGTCACCCCGGAAGTGACGATCGCGCCCATCGCTGCGAGCCCGAGTGCGCCACCGACCTGACGTGACGTGTTGAGGATGCCGGCCCCCACGCCTTCGAGATCCTCCGGCACGGCAGCCATCGCCACATCCACCAGCGGTGTCAGGGCCAGGGCCATGGCGATGCCTCCCAGCAGCATCGGGATCAAGACCTCCCAGAGCTGCGAGCTGATGCCCAGGCGGCTGAACAGAACGAGCGAGAGCGCCATGAGCGACATGCCGATGACCATGAGAGGTCGGGTGGCACCACGCTCGACCGCTACTCCCGCCACCGGCGCCACCAGCATGATGACCACCGTCATCGGGAGGAACGCCGCACCCGCCTTGATAGCGGAGTAGCCGAGGACGTTCTGCAGGTAGAGGGAGGCGAAGAAGAAGAGCCCGAACATAGCGAACGAGAGCAGCAGCGCGATCACGTTCGCACCGGAGAAGCTGCCCCGGCTGAACAGGTGCAACGGCACCATCGGCCGACGTCGGCGCGCCTGGCTGAGGATGAAGCCGAGGAGGCCGAAGACCGCGGCCGCGAACGCCGCCAGGATCAGCGGGGACGACCAGCCCAGGTGATTTCCCTGGATGAGTGCGTAGACGAGGCCGAACAGCCCGATTCCTCCGGTCAGCAGGCCGGCAAGGTCCAAGCTTCGATCACCGGAACGGTCCCGCGACTCGGGAATGAGCAGCGGCGCGGTGATCAGTGCGACAACCACCACGGGCACGTTGACGATGAAGATCCAACCCCAACCGAACCGTTCCGTGAGGTATCCGCCGATCAACGGACCGATGGCCGTCGACAGCCCGATCACGGCACCGTTGATGCCGATCGCGACCCCTCGCTGGGAGCGCGGGAAAGAGCTCACGATGATCGACAGGGCTGCCGGGGTGATCAGCGCGGCCCCCACGCCCTGGATGCCGCGCATCACGACGAGCGTGTCACCCGTGCTGGCGAGGCCGGCCGCCAGGGAAGAGATTCCGAAGACCGCCAGCCCGATCATGAAGACCAGCCGCCGGCCGAGCATGTCCGCGAGCTTTCCGGCCGCGAGCATCAGCACGGCGAACGTCAGGACGTAGGCGTCGACGACCCATTCGAGCTGGTTCACCGAGGTGTGCAGATCCTGCTCGATGGTCGGGAGCGCCACGTTGACGACCGTGATGTCGAGCATGGTGATGAAGGTGCCGAGGCTGACGGCTCCCAGCGCCCACCATTTGTTGTGCTGACGAGTCATCACGCTCCTCGTTCCGTCTCGCGGCTCGCGGTGAGGTCGATGTCGAAGGTCAGATGGCGGCCTGCGATGCCCTTTGCGCCGGTGACGCCCAGCGCATAGCGGTCGACCTTGGCCGTGGCGTGCGCCGAGATCTCGCCTTCCGAGACGGAGACCCGGTCGACGGCCAGCTCCACCGGCGCGGTCGTCCCTGCGAAGGTCAATGCCCCGGACAGGACGGCACGGTCGTCGGCGAACTCCAGCTTCGTCGCGCTGAACTCGATGACCGGGTTGTTCTCGGTGTCGAGGAAGTGGGGGCCTTTGACGTCCCCGTCCCGACGGACGTGGCCACTCGCGAAGCTGGCGGTGTCGATGGTCGCGGTCACCGTCGAGAGGGCTGGATCGTCGCCGACCCGGATCTCCCCGCCAGCGCAGGCGAAGGTGCCGCGGACCCCTCCGAGTCCGAACATGTGGCGGGCCTTGAACCGGATCGAAGTCTGCTCGGGTTCGACCTGGTAGGTCCCGGGGGCGGGCAAGGTCGTGAAGGGCAACGCGCTCGCGGCGGTGTTGGGCATGAGATCTCCATGTGGCGACAAAGCGTGTCGATTTTCGAGACGCCGAATGGGCTGATGCAGCGTCAGCCCTTTTGCGGGCAGACCGTCCTGCACATCGGATAAGACGATATTTTCAGCGCTGTAGATACAGGCGGCATCGGAGTTCAGGTGAAGGTGAAATCGAGGCGCGACGGAGCCATCACCGGCCGCGCCTCGATGCATTCGGAAACGTGCCCGGAATCGCCAACTCCTGCGCGTCGGCAAGCAGGTGGTCAGCCACCTCGCGCACCGCGGGCAGAGCCAGGTGGCGCACGCCGTACAACGCGATGTTGCGCACCGAAGCGGGGCGCGCTCCGCCGATACCCCGCGGGCGCGGGACCGGCAGGACGGCATGCGAGGGCGGGATGACCTCATCCCGGTCGGAGTGGAACGCCGTCCACCGGATGCCGTCCGGTAGGGGTCGGGCGTCCAGCCGGCGCAGCAGCGCGGAGCCCGGCCGCAGGTCCCGGCCGAGCTGCGCCCCGGCCGCGGGTGCCGGGGAACCGCGGTGCGGCGAGCCGAGCGTCGTCACGGCGTGGACCCGGTCGGACAGCCCGAACTCGCACACCGCGTACCGGATGAGGAGCCCGCCGAGGCTGTGCCCGACGAGGTGCAACGGCGGAGGTGCAGCGGCCTGTTCATCGTGGTGGCGCACCTCCGCCGCCACCGACGCGGCCAGGTCGACCAGATCGATGTCCTCCGAGTCGTACGAGAAGGTCCGGATGTCGGTGACCCCGCCGGCCTGCAGCCGGCGAGCCAGCGGGCGCCAGACCCGGTCGCTGCTGGCGTAGCCGTGCACGAGCAGGACCGCGAGACTCGTCCTCGGCTGGGTCAAGAGATCGCGCTCGGGCCGTTTTCCGCCGACGACGGCAGCCCGGTCCACCGGGACGTCGACCTCGACGAGCGCCCTCACGGCACCCGCCCCGGGTTTCCGGTCTCTCGCCGGATCAGGTACTTCGCTGACTTCGCGGAGGCCATGCAGGCCCGCATCGGACCGACCAGCTCGCGGTGTTCGGGGGTTCGCTCCCAGGCTCGGAAGTCCTCCAGCCGCTCCCACTCGCTGGTGATCAGCCACTCGCCGGGAACGTCCGCGGACTCGCAGACCTGGTCGACGATGTGCCCGGGCACGCCACCGGCGACGAGGTGCCGGATGGACTCGTACGCCGCGAGGAACTGCTGCTCGGTGCCCGGATGCAGGGAGACGCGGAACACGATCCGGGCGTGGGTGCCGACCGTAACCGTGTCAGCGGGCGAAACAGTGGGGAGTTCGGCGGT
>JAVEDQ010000286.1 GCA_030840885.1 Frankiaceae bacterium | reverse complement strand
CCGCAGGGGTCGTTCGGATGGGTCGGCGTCGCGGCCGTCGCCGTGGTGGTCGCCGTGCTCGCCGTTCTCGCTCTCGCCTTCCGGCGCGCGCGGGAGTCGCAGGGCGCCACCGGCTGATCCAGGCGAGTCAACCGTCGTGGTGACCCAGCGTCACCGATTTTGTCGGAGGTCCGCGGGAGAGTCCTGGTGTCCGGAACACCCGGGCACCGATCTCATCCGGAGGACCACCGTGTTCCTCGAGCACTTCATCAGCTTCCCGGCCGTACACAGCGCCTTAGCCCGCAGCTCCGCAGTTCACCCCGACGACCCGCTGCTCGACCCGCTGCTGCTGGGCGTGCTCACCGCAGCCGTCGAGGGCGAGTCCACCGACGCCTATCAGCAGGGCTTCCGGGACGGCCTGCGGGCCGCGGCGCTGCTGCCCGACGATGTTGACGGGGCCGGGGCGGCTGACCTGGTGGCCGACGAGGGAGACTGGCACCGGTGAGCGCACAAGCCCTGTCCGCGGAGCAGGCCCTCCGCGACGTCCTGACCGCGATGGCGGGGCCGGAGGCGACGCCCCGCGCAGATCAACTCGAGGCGGTCGAGGCACTCGTCACCGCTCGACGTCGGGTCCTGCTGGTCCAGGCGACCGGTTGGGGTAAGTCGGCGGTGTATTGGGCTGCGACTGCAGCCCGTCGCAGCGCCGGGGCCGGGCCGACGCTCGTCATCTCGCCGCTGCTCGCCCTCATGCGCGACCAGGTCGACGCCGCGGCCCGGGCCGGGGTGCGGGCCCGCACGATCAACTCCGCCAACGCCGACGACTGGCAGGAGGTCTTCGCCGCGCTCGAACGCGACGAGATCGACGTGCTGCTCGTCTCACCGGAGCGTCTCGCCAACCCACGCTTCGAGGCCGCGGCGCTCCCGCTGCTGGCGCGTACGGGCCTGCTCGTCGTCGACGAGGCCCACTGCATCTCCGACTGGGGCTTCGACTTCCGTCCCGACTACCAACGCCTGACCAAGCTGCTGTCGTCGATGGCGCCCGAGAACCCGGTCCTGGCCACCACGGCCACGGCGAACGCCCGGGTCACCGAAGACGTAGCCCGCCAGCTCGGCACCGACACCCTCGTGCTGCGCGGATCGCTCGCCCGCAGCTCGCTGCGGCTGTCGGTGGTCGGCGGGCTCGACGGCGTGGAACGCATGGCCTGGGTGGCCGACGCCCTCACCTCGCTGCCGGGCTCCGGCATCGTCTACGGGCTGACGGTCGATCAGGTGACCTCGCTCGCCGCCTTCCTGGGTGACGCGCTCGGCCCGGGGCTGCCCGTCGCCGCCTACACCGGTGCCACCTCGACCGAGGACCGGGCGAGCATCGAGGCCGACCTCCGCGCCAACCGGCTCAAAGCTGTGGTCGCGACCTCCGCCCTCGGCATGGGCTACGACAAGCCGGATCTCGGGTTCTGCATCCACGTCGGCTCCCCCGACTCGCCGGTCGCCTACTACCAGCAGGTCGGGCGGGCCGGGCGCGCCCTGGACACCGCCCAGGGCGTGCTGCTGCCGGCTCCCGAGTCCGACGAACGCATCTGGGACTACTTCGCCACGGCGACCATCCCGGATCCCGACGCCGCCACCCGCCTGCTGAAGACGATGGGCTCGGCGCCTGGTCCGATGACGGTCCCTGCCCTGGAGGCCGAGACCGGGCTCCGGCGCGGGCGGTTGGAGGCGCTGCTGAAGACGCTCCGCGTCGACGGCGCCGTCACCCGGGAGACAACGGGATGGTCGGCCACCGGGGAGCCGTGGACCTACGACGCCGAGAAGTACGACCGGGTGGTCGCGGCGCGGCGGGCCGAGGCGGCGCTGATGCGCACCTACGCCCGCGGCGAGCGCTGCCTCATGCAAGTGCTCACCGAGGCGCTCGACGACCCGGACGCCGGCCGCTGCGGCCGCTGCTCCGTCTGCACCGGGGAGCTCCCGTCACCGGGGGCCCGTCCCGACGCCGAGCGCGTGGCGACGGCCCGGCGCTTCCTGCAGCAGCGCGACGTGGTCGTCGAACCCCGGCGGCAATGGCCCAGCGGACTCCGCCGCCCCGACGCACTGCAGGGCCGTCTCCTGCCCGCCCTACCCGGTCGCGCCGTCGCCTTCGCCGACGACCCGGCGTGGCGCCCGCTGATCGCCGAGCTCGCCGGACCGGACGCCGAACCGTCGAGTGAGTTGAAGGACGCGCTGGTGCAGGTGCTGCGCCGGTGGAGCCGGCAGTGGGACGAACGCCCCGTCGCGGTCGTCCCGATGGCCAGCCGCAGCCGTCCGCTGCGGGTCGCCGGGATGGCGCGGCATCTCGCCGAGGTCGGGCGGCTGTTCCTGCTGGCACCGTTCGACGTCGCCGGACCGGCGCCCGACACCGACGTGGCCGCCGGCGTCCGGGCCGGCCAGCTCGCCGAGCGGCTGCACCTGAACGGGAACTTCTCGCCGCCGCCGGGCCCGGTTCTGCTCGTCGACGACTTCAGCCGGACGCGGTGGACGCTGACGGTGGCCAGTGCCCTCCTGCGCTCGGCCGGTGCGCCCGCCGTGCTGCCGCTGGTCGGCCAGCAGCGCCCCTGAGCGGAAGTCCGGGCACTGCGGCTCGACAAGAACAGCGAGAAGGCCGAGGCTGAAGCGTGGTCTAGATCACTCGGGGAAGGCAGAAGACATGCAACAACTCACCGGCCTTGACGCCGCCTTCTTGGCGCTGGAAACACCCACCGTCTACGGCCACGTCGGCAGC
>JAVEDQ010000604.1 GCA_030840885.1 Frankiaceae bacterium | reverse complement strand
GCTGTCAAACCCGGGCGGTCGCGCCCGGGCTGGTGCCGCCCGTCTGACCGGAGAGCTTGTCGAGCTCCTCGGCGACCAGGCGTTCGTGCGCCAGCTCATCCTCGCGGGCCTTCTTCGGGCTCCACCGACCGGTGAGCAGGAAGACGAACGGGATGAACACGATCTGACCGGCGAACGTGATCCACCACCACTTCTGCCACTGCTCCGGGTTGTCCTTCTGCTGCGGCTTGGCGAGGGTCCCCAGGAACGCCACGTCGCCGGCGGGGATCGCCTCGTTGGCCCCGGTCAACGCGGCTCCGTACGGCGTGATGAGCGTGAGGTCCGCCTTCACGTCCGGCGTCGCGAGTTCGGTGAGCCGCGTGGTGGCCTCAGCCGAACTGATCCCGAGCTTCTGCGAGATCTGCCCGACGGCGGCAGGTGCCCCACTGAGGTCGCCGCCGGCGAGCTTCGCCAGCAGTGCCGGATCGATCGCGTTCGCGGTCTGGATCTGGGGAAGACGACGGGCCGCCGCAGCCTGCACGGCCTCATCTGGCTGGCGGACGCCGCTGCTGTCCAGGGTCTTCTGCTGCGTCGCCACCTCACCGAGCGCCATCGGCAGCGCGACGGGGTCGTTGGGGTTTTTCCCGAGCGCGGCGGATGTCTTGTAGTCCAGGGCGCTGAGCACCTTGAACTCGGCCGGGTGCGCCGCCTTGATCTCGTCGACCCGCGGTGAGGCGTCGACGAGCGTGCCGGTCGCCGGCACGACCACCGTCAGGAAGATCAGCGCCACGGTGATGACGGCACGGATGATCCAGCCCCAGATGGCGAGGCCGGTCGCGGTGGCGGCCGGGTTGTGCTTCTCGACCGTCTCGGTGAACGCCGCCATCCAGGAGCAGTAGGCGATGCCGCCGCCGACCGCGATGAGAATGATGTAGACGACGAAGGTGTAGTAGCCGGTGTCCGGCTTGGTCGTCGAGATGGCGAACAGTGCCGTGCCGATCAGGCTGATGACGGTGCCGATCAGCATGAACGGCTTCCGCACTCGCACCTTGTCCGACAGGACGCCGGCGACGACGAGAGCGATGGCGTTGCTCGCCCAGTACCAGTTCGCCAGGCCGTTGGCCCGCTGCTCGGAGTAGCCGAAGACCGTCGCGTAGTAGACGACGAAGAAGCCGACGGCGATGTAGTAGAAGAGCAGGAAGACGCTGATGGCGAAGGCCGGGCCGATGATGTCGAACTTGAGCATCTGCTTCCAGTGCCCCTCGAGCGCCTTCTCGGGGTCCAGACCGGCGGCTCGGGCCTCGATCAACGCACGGTCCTGCATGCTCACCATCAGCTGGTCACGCAGCCGTGGGGAGAGCTCGCGCAGGCCGATGAAAGCGATGACGAACACGACCAGGCCGGCGATGCCGCAGACGTGGAACTGGAAGCGCCAGTCCGGGTGGCTGTTCAAGGTGTGGCTGGAGACCAGCGTGACCACGAGGCTGCCCAGCACCGGCCCGAGGGTCCAGAAACCCATGGCCGCGCCGCGACCGACCTGCGGGGAGAAGTCGCGGATCAGCGCCGGGGTCGCCACCAGCACGACGCCTTCGACGAAGCTGACCATCGCGAACAGGACCAGGTACACGGTCTTGCTGCCGGCGTTGGGCAGCCCGAACAGGATCAGCAGACCGGTGATCAGCAGACCGCCGACGACGAGGTTGGCCCGTCCCCAGCGGTCGGCGAGACCGGCCAGCAGGGAAGCGAATGCACCGACGGCGTTACCGACCACGGAGATGAACACGAAGTACGTGAACGTCATGTGGAAGTTGTCGTCGGTGATGATCCTCGTGGCGACGGCACCCTGGATGTACAGCTCGTAGTACAGGATCACCGTCGCGAGAACGGTGATCGCGAGGTACATCGTGCGGGGACCGTTGTCCGGGTAGTGCGCGAGCTGGCGGTTCAAGATGCCGCCGCGCGATGGTGCTGGTGAAGCGTCGCGGCCGGGTGCCGCGGCGTCGTCGCCGACGTGGTGGGTGGTCAATCCGTCTCCTCAGAATTGGGCCTGAGCTGCTGCGGTGCATGGGGTACCGCAGGGGTGACGTGGGTCATACCGGCCCGTGCCTCCGCAACGATAAGGGTGAATGTCACTCTCTGCACCGTCGGCAGGGATCGTGTGTCGCGAACATGTCCGCAGCCATGGGAACCGCAGCTCAGCCCGCGGACATCACCCGATGGAGCACCCACGATGGCGCATCCCGCGTGTGATGCGCCTCCTGACGGCTAGGGCGTCGGGATCCGCACCGGCGCGCCGGAGACGGTGCTCCGGTCGGGTCCGGGGCTGTCGTACCAGTCGACGATGAGCAGCGTGGCGTCGTCGGCGAGGGCGTGCCCTGTCGCGTCGAGGACCTTGTCGGCGAGCTCGCGCGTTGCTTCCCGCGGATGTGACGCTCGCGTCGCGAGCAGCATCGACGGCAGATCGAGACCTGCGGCGTTGCGTTCGAGCATCCCGTCGGTGACGAGAACCAGCCGGTCGCCCTGTTCCAGCTGCACGTCGGTGCTGCGATACGCCGTCTGCTCGAACATGCCGAACGGCAGGTCCGCCGGGAGCACGAGCTCGTGGACGACGCCTCCTCTCACGAGATACGGCGCCACGTGCCCCGCGTTCACGACCGTCAGGGCGCCGGTCGACAGCTCCAGGCGGGCCAGCAACCCGGTCGCAAAGGACTCCACGGAAGCCCTCGCCTGCAGGGCCACCAGCGCCTCGTTGGCCAGCCGAGCCTGCTCCAACATCGACCGTCCGAGGCGACGCGAGTTGCGCAGACTCCCGACGCAGAGGGTGGCGGTCAGCGAGCTGTCGACGCCGTGTCCCATCGCATCGGTCATGGAGAGGTGAAGGACGTCCTGGTCCAGGCTGTAGTCGAAGGTGTCACCGCCGATCGTGGCGGCCGGCTCGATCCAACCCGACAACGTCAAGGCGCCGATCGCGCAGGTGAACGCGGGCGGGAGCAGGCGTCGCTGGACCTCGGCCGAGAGAGAGAACGGGGTGTCACGCTGGCCCCACTCATAGAGGTCGGTGTGTCGACGGCTCGCGATGACGACGAACCCGAGCAGATGGGCTGTACGCCCGATCTCGGTCAGGACGGCCGCCTCGGGTTCGGTCGGCAGGCAGAACACCAGCAGCCCGAGCGCCTCCCCGCGTTCGGTCACCGGGGCGAAGACCGTCCACGGGCCGGAGGCCCCGCCGGGCGGCTCGATCTGAACGGCCTGCCGCCGCAGCGACTCGTGGGCGGGCCCGCCGTTGAGCGCCACAACCGTCGCCGAGTCCTGCGCGCCCCGGTCCTGGTCCTCGTCCAGACCGGGCAGCGGGCCGCCGAACTCTTCGGACAGATCGATGCGGATGAGGCGGACCAGCGAACGGCCGGAGAGGTTGGCGACCAGGAACGAGACCGAGCTCGCCCCCAACGCCTCGCCGACGCGCCGGGTCGCGGCTTCCACCGCACCGAGGGGTGAGGCGTCTTCCACCGAGTCGAGGACGCCGAGCAAGGCCTCCCGCACCTTCCCGACGTCGCTCACGCCGGGGAGTCTAGGGAGCAAGGTGAGTCCGCGTCGGGGGGCACGTCACACGTCGATCGTCTTCTGGGGGCGCGGCTGGGGTCGCGAACCGGGGCTTGATCGCCGTCACCGCCGGATCATGCAGCGGCTCCGTCGCCCAGCGTCTAACAGAGTGTGAACGAATTCGCCGTCCACCTCTTGTCAGCGCTCCACATACGTATCTATTGTGACCCATCTCGCAGGCAGCGATCTGGCCCACACGTCGCTCCTCCGCTGAACGCACAGCGGCGCACACGAGCGGTGTCCGCGTACCCGCTCGGAAAGGGCCTTCCCCACCCGCACCGCGGGTCCACAGTCCTGCCCGTCCCTGAAAGGGATCACATGAGCGAGCACGGATCCATCCCCGACGTCCCGTCGATATACGACGATGACGACGAGACCTCTTCCGGGAAGAGCGTCGTACGCATTGCCTCGGTCGCCGCCCTCGGCGGGTTCCTCTTCGGCTACGACAGCGCCGTCATCAACGGTGCGGTCTCCGCCGTCCAGACGCAGTTCGACGTCAACGCCGGCATCCTCGGCTTCGCGGTCGCGTCCGCCCTGCTCGGGGCGGCCGCGGGGGCGATGACCGCCGGTCGCCTGGCTGACAAGGTCGGACGCCTCCGCGTCATGCAGCTCGCCGCCGTGCTGTTCCTCATCGCGGCCATCGGGACGGGCATCGCCCCGAACCTTCCGCTGTTCATCCTGCTCCGCATCGTCGGCGGGTTGGGCGTGGGCGTCGCATCGGTCATCGCGCCCGCCTACATCGCCGAGGTAGCGCCCGCGCACATCCGGGGCCGGCTCGGCTCGCTGCAACAGCTCGCCATCGTGACCGGCATCTTCCTGTCGTTGTTGGTCGACTACGTGTTGGCGAACTTGGCCGGCAGCTCGCAGGATGTCCTCTGGTTCGGCATGGAGGCGTGGCGGTGGATGTTCATCGCGATGTCGGTCCCGGCGATCATCTACGGGTTGCTCTCGCTCACCATTCCGGAGTCCCCGCGCTACCTGGTGGCGAGCCACCACATCCCGGAGGCGCGCAAGGTCCTCACCGCCCTGCTCGGCGAGAAGAACCTCGACATCACCATCGACCGGATCAAGCGGTCGCTGGCCAGCGAGAAGCCGCCGTCGTGGCGCGACCTGAAGAACTCCTCCACGGGTCGGGTGCTGCCGATCGTCTACGTCGGCCTGGCCCTGTCGGTGTTCCAACAGTTCGTCGGCATCAACGTCATCTTCTACTACTCGAACGTCCTCTGGCAGGCCGTCGGGTTCAGCGAGGCCGACTCCTTCAAGATCACGGTGATCACGGCGATCATCAACATCCTGACCACGCTCATCGCGATCGCGAGCGTCGACCGGTTCGGCCGCAAGCCGCTGCTGCTCATCGGCTCGTCGCTGATGACCGTCACGCTCACCACGATGGCGATCGTCTTCTCCACCGCCGGCACCAACGCCGCCGGCCAGCCTTCGCTCTCCGGCGCCAGCGGTCCGATCGCGCTCGTGGCTGCGAATCTGTTCGTCATCGGGTTCGGGATGTCGTGGGGACCGGTCGTGTGGGTGCTGCTCGGGGAGATGTTCCCCAACCGGATCCGCGGGGCTGCGCTGTCGCTGGCCGCCGCCGGACAGTGGGTCGCCAACTGGGCGATCACGGTCAGCTTCCCGGCCCTCAAGGACGTGTCGCTCGGCCTCGCCTACGGCTTCTACGCGGTCTGCGCCCTGCTCTCCGGGATCTTCGTCGTGCGCTGGGTCATGGAGACCAAGGGACGAGCACTCGAGGACATGGACGGGCGCACGACCGAGTCGGCCGTCTACCCCGCGGGGGCCGGCGCCCAGGATCGCGAATCCGTCCGCTAGCGACCTCGGCCAACTCTCCCGCCCGGAAGGAACACCTGTGCCCGCACACCGCACCGTCGCCGTCCTCGGGCCGATCCCGCGGGACCGGATCATCACCCACCGCGGGGACTTCTTCGAGAAGTACGGATGCGCCCTCTACACGGTCGCCGCGCTATCCGCGCTCATGGAACCGGAGGACCGCATCTGCCCGATCGTGCACGTCCGGCGGGAGGACGAGGAACCGATCAAGGCGATGCTCGGCGCGATGCCGAACGTGGACCTGACCGGGATCCGGTCAACGAGCGACCGCGGCGACATCGTCGAGCTGACCTACACCGACCAGAACGCCCGCATCGAGCGGCAGACCGGGTTCATGAGCCCGATCATGCCGGCGGACGTGGAGTTCGCCCTCGACGCCGACGCGTTCGTCTGCGTCCCGATCACCGACTACGAGGTGGGGCAGGCGACCCTCGCCTACATCAAGTCGAACAGCGACGGCTTCGTGCTCCTCGACGGTCACGGCCCGACGAGCACGCTGACGCACGGCGGCGAGCGCCGGCACCGGCTCTGGGCCGAACGTGACGCCTGGCTGCCGGAGGTCGACATCCTGAAGATGAACCTCGAGGAGGCCGGCTGCAGCTGGTTCCCGCGCGAGGTGCGCACGGTGAGCGGCGTCGGCGACCCGAGGACCGGGATGGGCGACCCGATGTCGGAGGCGGAGATGCCCCGCTTCGCCGAGTACTGCCTGCGCAACGGAGTCCGTGCGGTCTGCATCACCCTCGACGAGGAGGGCTGCGTCGCCTACTTCCTCGACGAGGTCGGCGATGTCCAGGAGCACCTGGTGCCCCGGATCCCGGTGGAGCACGTCGTCGACACGACCGGGTGCGGCGACTCGTTCGCGGCCGGGATGGCCTTCGGCTACCTCGAGACCGGCGACGTGGTGCGGGCCTGCCAGTACGGCAACGCCATGGGCGCCCAGCGATGCTCCGGCGCCGGCCTGGAGATCTACCTGCCGCGTCAGGAGACCGAAGCCCAGCTCGCCGCGACCTACGGCTCGATGGCGCTGCAGGACTCCTGAGGAACTGGCTTCGACGCTCGGAGCACGGATGCGCGAGATGCTGAACACGGCGGAGTGGCTCGTCACGGAGAACGGGTTCGACCCGGCCCGGGCGAACGCGTTCGAGACACTGCTCACCGTGGGCAACGGGTACCTCGGTACGCGCGGGACCCTCGAGGAGGGGCACCTCGGCGAGGTGTCCGGCACTTACCTCGCCGGCGTGTACGACGACCACGACTCACCGGTGATCGACCTCGTCAACGCGCCGGACTGGCTCGGCCTCACCGTGTTCGTCGACGGGGTGCGGCTCGACGTCCGGAACTGCTCGGTGGCCGAGCACGAACGCACGCTGGACCTCCGGAGCGGCCTGCTCCACCGGCGCACCGTCTTCGTCGACGCGGCCGGTCGCCGGACCCGGCTGGAGACGCTCCGCTGCGCCAGCGTCGCCGACCGGCACGTGTGCGCGCTCCGGGCCGAGATCACGCCGGAGAACCATGACGCCGAGGTCGTGGTGGAGAGCGCGCTGGACGGTCGCCGACGCAACTTCGAGCGGCTACCCGTCTACCCGCCCGGCACGAGCTTCCCCCCTGCGGCGAAGTGGGAGAAGTGGTCGCGTACGAAGCACCTCGAACGCACCGCCCGGGACGTCCGCGACGACGTGCTCTACCTCGAGATGCGCACCGTGAGCAGCGGTGTCTCCCTCGGCTACGCGGCGATCACCACCGCCACCCCGGCACCGGCGGCGCGACGTCCCGTGGTCGAGGACGAACGCGTCGCACAACTGCTCACGTTCGCCCCGACGGCCGGTCGGACGATCCGCCTCGACAAGGTGGTCGGCATCCACACCTCCAGGGACCCGGACGCGACCGGTGCCGACCTCCGCTCGGCCGGCAGGGCAACGCTCCGCGACGCTCTCGACCGGGGCTTCGACGGCGTCGTCGCCGACTCCCGGACGGTGTGGGACAGCTGGTGGGACGACTGCGACGTGGAGATCGTGGGCGACGCGACAAGAACCCACGCGGTGCGCTGCGGGATCTACCACCTGCTGATCGCGGCCAACGGCACGGACCCGACCGTCAACATCGGCGCGAAGTCGCTGTCCGGCGAGGGCTACCGCGGACACGTGTTCTGGGACACCGAGATCATGATGCTGCCGTTCTTCATCTACACGCGGCCCGGCACCGCCCGCAACCTGCTCGCCTACCGGCACCACACCCTGCCCGGCGCCCGCGGCAACGCGGCCCGTGAGCTCGCCGCCATCGGTACCGGCTCCGACACCGGCTCCGATACCCGCACCGGCGCCCGCTTCGCCTGGGAGTCCGCCGACACGGGGCGGGAGGAGTGTCCCGAGGCGACTCCGGACGGCTCGTTCCGGTTCTGGGCGAGGGACGAGGAGGTCCACGTCACCGCCGACGTGGCCTATGGCGTCATGCGCTATGTCGAGGCGACCGGTGACCGGGCCTTCCTGCACGACCTCGGTGCGGAGGTGCTGTTCGAGACCAGCCGCTACTGGGTCGGCCGCGTCGAGGCGGACGGTGATGGCAGGTACCGCCTGCGGACGGTGATGGGACCGGACGAGTTCCACTCCCACGTCGACGACAACGCCTTCACCAACCATCTCGTCCGGTGGCACCTGGAGGCTGCGGCGGCGGTGCATGACGAGTTCCGGACGTCCGCTCCCGAGGCCTACGAGCGACTCGCGCGGACGATGCGACTCGACGCGGATGAGGCGAGTCGTTGGCGGGACGTCGCCCGAAGGCTGCGCGTCCCGGGCCGGCGGGCGGATGGCCTGGTGGAGCAGTTCGACGGCTACTTCGACCGGCTGGACGTCCCGATCACCGAATGGGACACCAACGGCATGCCCCGCTACCCGGCGGGCTACCACCACTTCAACTGTGAGGACACGACGCTGCTCAAGCAGCCCGACGTCGTGATGCTGATGTACGTCCTCCCGGACGCCTTCGACCTCGCCACGAAGCGCGCGAACTTCGAGTACTACGAGGAGCGCACGCTGCACAAGTCCTCGCTGAGCCCGTCGATCCACGCGATCATGGGGATCGAGGTCGGCGACACGTCGCGCGCCGAGCAGTACTTCACCCGCTCGGCGACGGTCGACCTTGCCGACAACCAGGGCAACACCGAGGAGGGGATGCACATCGCTTCCGCCGGCGGCACCTGGCAGGCGCTGGTGTGCGGCTTCGGGGGCTTCCGCGTCACGCACGGACGGATGACGTTCAAACCGTGGCTCCCGGCGCACTGGGATGCGCTGCGCTTTCGCCTCCGCTGGCACGGGAACCGGATCCGGGTCGACGTCGGGCACGACCAGATCACGTTCCTGCTGGACGCGCCGCCCGGGATGACCGAGCAGGTGCAGGTTTCCGACGACGTCGTCCTACTCCAGGCCGGCACTCCCACGGTGGTGCCGCTGCACTCCACCATCCGGCGGGACGCACCTCTCGGCGCGCCGAGCTACAGCTGATCCGCCGAGCACCGGCGCACCCGTTGGTCTGATCCCCGGCTCATCCGCATAGGAGGATGCGGTAGCAGTTGTCTTCCGCCGACGCTGTTGCGCGCAGGGTGTCGCCGTTCCGGCCGGCGTCTTCGGCGCAGGCCAAGCGGAGGAAACGACCGATGATCTTCTTCCGGCTGAACACCTTCGTTCTGCTCCTGGTGCTTGCCGGGATCATGGTGGGCGCGACCCTCATCGGCCTGGCGGTCGGTCGACGGCTGGGCAAGCGCTCGACCAGTCTGCGCGAGCCGTTCGGAATTCTGCAGGGCGCCCTGATCGGCTTCATGGGACTCGTGCTCGCGTTCGGCCTGAGTCTCGCCGTGGGCCGATACGAGAGCCGTCGCGGCGACGTCGTCACCGAAGCCAACGCCATCGGGACGACCTATCTCCGCGCCCAGACGCTCGCCGAACCCGTCCGTACGGAATCGCTGGCCCTGCTGCGTAGCTACAGCGACACGAGCATCACCCTCGCAAAGATCGTGCCGGGCAGCGCCGGGTACGACCGCGAACTCGCCACGAGCAGTCAGTACCAGAACCGGCTGTGGGCCCTCGCCGGCCAGGCGCTCAACGATCGCCCCGAGGCGAACGCTCCACGGCTGTACGTCGAGACGCTCAACGAGATGTTCGACGCCCAGTCCGTACGGGTGCACGGGGCGACCAATCGTGTGCCTACCGCCGTGCTGGTCCTGGAACTGGCCGGCGCCGCCGTCGCCGTCGCCGCATTGGCCCTGCACTTGGGCACCTTCGACCGGTCGTTGCCGACTGTGCTGGTCGTGGCCCTGCTGGTAACCCTGCTGCTCGGCGTCACCTTCGACCTCGACCGGCCGGTTCGCGGCCTCATCCGGGTACCTGCGAGCGCGCTCGTCGATGAGCGCGTCGCGATGTCGACGCCTCCAGCCGCGAGTGCTCCAACTCGCTGATCCTGCCCGTCAGGAGATGGCGTCTGCCACCACCCCCGCCGCCGCACGGTGGGCGACCCCTACGCCTGTCAGTCATCCGGTTCTGATTGCGGGGATCCATTTCCGCCGACCGAGAGTGCGTTCGTCAGGTCCTTCACCGTTCTGTCCCGAGCGCCGAGCGGGCGGAGGCGGTAGGCGTGTTCGATGGTCGCGAGCACCGAAGCGGTGTCGTGCGACTGGTGGTCGACCCCGGAGCGGCTGAACGCGCCGCCGATGATCAGCGCGGGGACGCGGGTGCCGGGCCCGAACTGGTCGGAGGGTCCGCGGGCGGCATGTTCGCCTTGGCCGGGCGGTGCAACGTGGTCCCACTGGCCACCGAATTCGTCGTAGGTCACGACCACGAGGGTGCTGGCGGCGTCCGGCCCGGATCCGATGACCTTCAGCAGGTCGACGAGGTGGCTTTCGCCGTTTTCGGTACTGGCGTAACCGGGGTGCTCGTTCTCCGCGCCGTATGGCTTCACGAAGCTGACCGCCGGCAGCGTGCCGCTTCGCGCGTCGTCGAGGAAGTTCTGCTCGTCCTGCAGATGTGAGCGGCCTGGGGCGCCTTCCGCATAGTTCGCAAAGTAGTTGAACGGCTGGTGGTGGAACTGGAAAAGGTTTCCGGCGCAGTGCGGGTAGATCGCCGTCGCTTTGTGGTCCGGGTCGGAGCAGGTGTCGGGAGTGGTTCCGTTGGTCCAGCCCCGTCCGCCGACGTTGCCCGCGGCGTTGTCCCACCCGCCGGAGTACCAATTCCACGGGACGTTCTTCGCGCTCAGCTCGTCCCCGATGTTGGGATAGGCGGCGTCGTCGATGGCTGGGAGACGCTTCTCGGGGGCGGTTCCCGGGGCGTACGGCTGGCTCAACGGCTGCACCGTGTTGACGGCGAAGTTTCCGCAGGCGACGCCTCGGATGGTGGTCCGTCGATGGCAGGCCTGGGTGAGGACGTTGTCCTTGCCGGTGGGGTTGGCGTAGAGCGGGGTGCTGGCCGGCATCCTGTTGCGGTCCAGGACCGAATGCGCCTGGCCGGCGGCGGGGGTCCAGTGTGACCAGGTCGGTGCCCGTGCGCTGATCAGGAACTGGTGGTTGAGGAACGAACCTCCGAATGCGCCCTGAAAGAAGTTGTCGGCGATCACGTAGTTCGGCGCGCCCTGTCCGTGCAGGTACTGGTACACCGGCAGCGCAGACGTGTCGTAGTGGCCCTGGGTGAGGCCGGCCGCGTCGCTGCCGAGGCTGTAGCGGTCCATCTTGCCGCCGTCGAGTTGGAACTGCTCGTTGTAGAAACGGTGCACTATGTCTCGGGTGCAGCCGCCGGGCAGTCCCGTGCCCGATTGCTTGCTCACACCGTTGGGGGCGCTGACGTTGCCCGGCGGGCACGTGGGGTCTTCTGCCGCGATGTGGTCGTTGATGCTGAAGGGCGCGTTGCTGAAGTGCGAGGCAACGCTGGCGCCGTTGGCCAAGGTCACGGCGCCGCATGCCGAGTCGAGCGGAGGGCTGGTCAGGTTCACGTCGTTCTGCGGCAGACAAGCGAGCGGCTTACCGTCCTGGGCGACCTGCGTCGAGGTCGCCGAAGATGCCTCGCTGTCGATGCCGTTCACTCGCTGACCGCCGACCGAGCCCCAACCTCCGAACAGGTTGTCGAAGCTGTGGTTCTCCTCGTAGATGACGACCAGATGCTGATAGCCGCCCAGCGCGAGCTGTTGGGACTGCCGCGCCGGCGTGGCGGCGGGCTGGACGAGAGGTTGGTGCTCCGGTGTTGCCGTCGCCGGACCGGAGGCCACAGCGGCGCCGTTGGAGTTAGCGAGGACCGTGAAGAGCGCGGCCGCTATCGCCATCGCGCCGCAGTTTCGAGACGGCTTCATGGGAACTCCTTCTCGCATCTGGCCGCGTCATTGGCGGCAAGTCCGAAGCGCGGCAGCACAAACCCTGCCGCCGCTAGGCAACGGTTGCCTGAGATCCGTGGCGCTGACCCCAGGAACGAAAGCCCTTGATCAGCCGGGTGACGGCTCTGTGAGTAATGCAGGGGATGCAGGCAAAGGTCCTGTGGTACGACTATTGCGCGAGGCCACGCATGC
>JAVEDQ010000597.1 GCA_030840885.1 Frankiaceae bacterium | reverse complement strand
AGACGCTGGTCGCCGCCGGCCAGTGCACCAAGGTCGACCCGCGCGCTGAACCGCAGGTCGCCGGCCTGCTCGGCTGCGGGGTCATGGCCGGCATCGGCGCGGCCATCAACACCGGCAACGTCGGCCGCGGTGACAGCATCGCTGTCATCGGGTGCGGGGGCGTCGGAGCGGCGGCCGTTGCCGGTGCCCGGCTCGCCGGCGCCCGGACGATCATCGCCATCGACGTCGACGACCGGAAGCTCACGACCGCCCGCCGGCTCGGCGCCACGCACACCATCAACGCCCGCGAGAACGACCCGGTCGCGGGCGTGCAGGAGCTCACCGACACCTTCGGCGCCGACGTCGTCATCGACGCGGTCGGCCGGCCTGAGACGTGGAAGCAGGCGTTCTACGCCCGCGACCTCGCCGGCACGGTCGTGCTGGTCGGCGTCCCGACCCCCGACATGACCCTCGAGATGCCGCTGCTCGACTTCTTCAGCCGCGGCGGCTCGCTCAAGTCGTCCTGGTATGGCGACTGCCTGCCGACACGTGACTTCCCGATGCTGACCGACCTCTATCTGCAGGGCCGGCTCCCGCTCGACGCCTTCGTCAGCGAGACGATCGCGCTCGACGGCGTCGAGGAGGCCTTCGGTCGGATGGCCTCGGGCGACGTACTGCGAAGCGTGGTCCTGCTGTGACAGGGGACTCGTTCGCCTTCGCGGACCTGCTCGGCCTCGAGCTCGGCGATTCGAGTGAGGCCCCGGGCAGCAGCGACGCGGTCGTGCGTCTCGTGGCCGACGAGCGGCACCTGAACCCCGGCGGGGTCGTGCACGGCGGCGTTCTCGCCACGATGCTCGACGCCGCCATGGGCCGCGCCGTCCGGGCCGTGACCGACGAGGCCACGGCGACCAGCCAGCTCACGGTCACCTACCTCGACCCGGCATCGCCCGGCACCCTCGTAGCGACCGCCCGCGTCCGGAAGCGGGGGTCGGCCCTCACCGTGGTGGAGGCCGAGGTCGAGCAGGACGGCGAGGCCGTCGCCCACGCCCTGGCCACCTTCGCGCTGCTGAAGCGGTAGCTCTGGGGTAGACCCTCGGACGTGCGGTTGCTGGCGGTGTCGGACGAGGTGGACCCCCGCCTCGAGACCCCGCTGGCCCGCCGCCTGCGACCCGATGTGCTGCTCGGCGCCGGCGACCTCGACGTCGATTACCTCGACTACCTGAGCAACCTGTTCGAGGTGCCGCTGGTGTTCGTCCCCGGCAACCACGACGCGGACCGCTCCGGCCTGCGCCGCAGCCGAGGAGGCCTGCTGCTGCGCGCTGGCCTGCCCTCACCGGAGGTCGGGCCCGCCGGCGGCCTGGACGCCGACGGCGGGGTGGTCGATGTGGCCGGGCTGCGGGTGGCGGGGCTCGGCGGTTCCATCCGCTACCGCCCGGGGCCCAACCAGTACAGCCAGCGCGAGCAGGCCCGCCGCGGGCGCAAGCTCGTGCGCCGGGTCGCCCGACGGCAGCGGCGCGACGAGCGGCCGGTCGATGTCCTGCTGACGCACTCGCCGCCGCTCGACTGCGGGGACGGCGACGACGAGCCGCACCGTGGCTTCGCCGCCCTGCACGACGTCGTGGCGGCGCTGCGGCCGCAGCTGCTGTTGCACGGTCACATCCACCCCTACGGGCAGCCGGCGCCGGACCGTTTCCTCGGCGGGACGAGGGTCGTCAACGTCGTCGGCCACAAGCTGCTGGAACTCGAGAAACTCGCCGGGACGGAGCTGCCGGCCCGGTATGCTCGCCAGCAACTCACCGCACCTCGGTGCCGTGAGGGCAGGTAGCTCAGTCGGTACGAGCATCCGCCTGAAAAGCGGAGGGTCGGCGGTTCGATCCCGCCCCTGCCCACATCTTTGACCGGCGGTTTCGTCGCTGGAGAGCTTGCTTCGACGGTACGCAGCATCGTTTTGACGGCAACCCTGGCGGCAAGGCGCTCATGCCGATCGGTCATCCAGCTGGGTGAGGGCCCGACGCTTCTCATCCACCTCATGCGCCAACCAGTACGCCAGGTACTCGTGCAGCCGCCAGTTGCGGGTGACGACCGGAATGCCGGCCGCACCCGGCGGCGCGTTACGTCGGGCCAGGGGGCGTAGGCCGCGACCTCCCAGCGGCTGTCCTTCCGGCCGGCGGCAGGTCGTGAGGACGTCGAGGATCACGTAGGGCGCTGCTCAGCTCGGTCAGTCGCAAAATCTAAAATCAATCATCTAGATGGGATGCGATCTTCAACTGAATGCGCTACAACGACCCCCTGACCAGCCGGGGGTTGTGGATATGTCCGGGTCGCCCGCATTACAACGTATTAGCGACATATCCGTGGCCTCGCACAATACTCGACCCGCAGGACCATTGCCTGCGTCCCTGCATTACTCCAGCGCCATCACCCAGCCGATAAAGGGCTTTCGTTCCTGGGGTCTCAGCGCCACCGGATCTCAGGCAGTCGTTACCTAGCGGCGGCAGGTTTGCGCCGCCGAGCTTCGGACTTGCCGCCAAGGGCGCGGCCAGATGCGAGAAGGAGTTCCCATGAAGCCGTCTCGGAACTGCGGCGCGATGGCGATAGCGGCCGCGCTCTTCACGGTCCTCGCTAACTCCAACGGCGCCGCTGTGGCCTCCGGTCCGGCGACGGCAACACCGGA
>JAVEDQ010000557.1 GCA_030840885.1 Frankiaceae bacterium | reverse complement strand
CGATGGCGGCGATCCGGCCGTCGCGCTGCTGCGGGTAGTAGTTGCCGGTGTCGATGACGACGACCTCGGGGCCGACACCGTCGAACAGGTCCGACGGCAGATCCGGCACCTTGATCTGGGGGATCGTCACGACGACGACGTCCCGACCACGGGCCGCGTCGTGCGCGGTGGCCGCCGTTGCGCCGGTCTCCGAGGCAAGGTCGGCCAGGGTCTCCGGTCCGCGCGAGTTCGCGACGGTGACGGTGTGGCCGAGGGAGGTGAATCTGCGGGTGAGGGCCGAACCGATGTTGCCGGCCCCGATGATGCCAATGTCCATGTCTGCGCCAACCGGACTCGGCCGGCGGCTGTTCCGTGCGCCTACTCGAGCACGCTCAATCCGGCTCGGACGATGCTGTCGCTGTCGATGCCGTGCAGCTTCTGGACGGCCGCGAGATCACCGGACTGCCCGAACGAGCTGACCCCGAGGTGTCGTGCCTCGACCCGGTTGATGCCGCCGAGGAAGGCCAGGGTGTGCGGATGGCCGTCGAGCACCGTCACCATCGGCGCGGACCTCTCGACGGGGAAGACGGCGTCAAGCACCCACATCGGCGCGGTCACCTGGCCGGAACGGGCCTGCATGGCTGTGAACAAGCGACCCGCTGCGCTCACACAGACCACATCGACGGCGTAGCCGAGATCGTCGAGTCGTTCGGCGGCCTCGAGGGCCTCGGGCACCGTCGCTCCCATGGCCGTGACGGTCAGATCCGGACGAACGCCGGCGCGGCGGAGCAGATATCCACCGGCCACGACCTGTGCGCGACGACGTTCCCGCGCGGCCGGGTCGGTCGGAACGTCGGCCAGTGCCTGGTCGACGGGACGCGTCGAGAGCCGCAGGTAGCTCGACGAGCCGTCGGTGCGGCCGAGCCGGCCCAGCGCGTCGAGCAGGCACCACTCGGTGTCGACGCCGAAGGCCGGCTCGAAGCCGACGCAGCCGGGCTGCTCGATGCCCAGCGAAGGCGTGGTGATCGACTGATGGGCACCGCCCTCGGCCGCCAGTGTGACGCCGCTCGGTGTGCCCACGAGGACCGACTGGCCCCCGGCGTACATGCCGAACGACCACGGCTCGAGCGCGCGGTTGACGAACGGGTCGTACATGACCCCGACCGGCAGCAGCGGCTGGCCCCACCGGCTCCAGGTCGCACCGAGCTCGCCCAGCAGGCCGACGAGGTTGGTCTCCGCGATGCCGAGCTCGATGTGCTGCCCGGCCGGCCGTTCCTGCCAGTGCAGGATCGTCTCGCTGTCGTCTGCGAACCAGTCGGTCCGCTCGGTCGACGACCAGACGCCGACCTTGTTGACCCAGCCACCGAGGTTCGTGCTGGAACTGACGTCGGGGCTGACGGTGACGACCCGACGTCCCACCTCCGGAGCCGCGCGGAACAGGTCAAGCAGGGCACGCCCGAGCGCGGCCTGGGTCGTCGCCGTCCCGGAGGGGGTGCGGCCGAGGTCGGTCGGCACACCGGTGACCGGCCGCTGCTCGACGGGCGGCCGAACCAACCGCTGTTTCACCGCGGCGCAGAGAGCGGCCTCCTGGCCGTCGCCGGCGAACGGTGCCCACGGGTCGTCGAGGCTGGTGCCGATCCCGTCGGCGAGCTGTCGCATCTGGGTTTCGGTCAGCAACGCCGAGTGGTTCTGCGGATGCCCCTCGGTGGCGAGGCCGTGTCCCTTGACGGTGTAGGCGACGACGACGGTCGGGCAGGTGTCGTCGATGCGGTCGAACGCCTCGATCAGGGCGCCGAGGTCGTGCCCGCCGAGATTGCGCAGCGCGGCGCGCAGGTCGTCATTCGCGACGTCGGCGAGCAGAGCCGCGATCACCTCGGAGTCGGGGCCCGCGCCGGGTAGCAGCTCGCGCATCTTCGCCGGATCGTGCCGCAGGAGCCGCTGGTACTCAGGGTTGCTCATCGTGTCGATGCGGCGCTCCAGCGCGTCGCCGCCGGGCCGGGCGAACAACGCCTGCAGCAGGTGGCCGTACTTCACGGTCAGCACCTGCCAGCCTGCGGCAGCGAACATCCCTTCGAGGCGCTCGGCGCCCAGTGTCGGGACGATGCGGTCCAGCGACTGCCGGTTGAAGTCGACGATCCAGCACACCTCGCCGAGCTCGGCGACCATCGGGTCGATGATCGCCTCCCAGCACGCTCCCTCGTCCAGCTCGGCGTCGCCGACGAGCGAGTACTGCCGCCCCTTGCGTTGCTCGCCGCCGATGGCTTCCGGGAGGTGATCACTGACGTAGCGACGCGCGAGTGCGGCCCAGAGCGGGGCGGTCGCGCCGATGCCCACCGAGCCCGTGGAGTAGTCGGCGGGAACGGGGTCCTTCGCCCGGCTCGGGTAACTCTGCAAGCCGCCGAACTCGCGCAGCGTCGTCAGCTGCTCGGGCGTGAGCTCGCCCAGCAGGTACTCGATCGCGTGCAGGACGGGGGAGGCGTGCGGCTTGACCGAGACGCGGTCACCGGCGCGCAGGGCGTCGAACCACAGCGCCGTCATGATGGTGGTCATCGAGGCGCTGGAGGCCTGGTGGCCGCCGACCTTCATGCCGCTCGGGTTCGGTCGGACCCGGTTGGCATGGTCGACGATGGCTGACGACAGCCACAGCAGACGCCGGTCGATCTCCGCCAGCGTGGCGAGCTGGCGCGACCGGCACCCGTCCGAGCTGCGCTCCTGCGTCATCGGATCACGCAGAGTCAGCCGAGCGTGAAGGGGTCGCGGGTCTCGCCGGTGAGCTCCACCCAGACCGACTTGGTCTCGGTGTACTCGCGGACCGCGTCGACACCGTTCTCCCGACCGATGCCGCTGGCCCCGAAACCGCCGAAGGGCACGTGCGGCGCAACCACCCGGTAGGCGTTCACCCAGACGGTGCCCGCCCGTAGCCCGGCCGCGACCCGGTGGGCCCGGTGCACGTCCTTGGTCCAGACCGAACCGGCGAGCCCGAACTCCGTGCCGTTGGCGAGCACAAGTGCCTCGGCCTCGTCGCGGAACGTGGTGACGGCGACCACCGGCCCGAAGATCTCCTCCCGCACCGCCCGCATGTCCGGGGTCGCGTCGACCAGCACGGTGGGCTCCACGAACCACCCACCCAGCGCGGCGACCGGCCGGCCGCTGCAGGCGATGGTGGCACCCTCCTCCCGGGCGGAGGCGAAGTGCGACAGGACCGTCTCGTACTGCTTGTCGGTC
>JAVEDQ010000267.1 GCA_030840885.1 Frankiaceae bacterium | reverse complement strand
ACGCCGCTTGCAAGCGACAGCCTCACCGCTCTCGGCCCCGCCCGGGTTCGGATGATCTGGGTGAACTCGCCGTCGAACCCGACAGGTCGGGTCCTACCCGCGCCGCACCTGAAGAAGGTCGTCGACTGGGCGCGCGAGCGGGGCGTGCTCGTCGTCAGCGACGAGTGCTACACCGAGTTCGGCTGGGACGCCGAGCCGGTCAGCGTGCTGCACCCCGACGTCTGCGGCGGAACGCACGACGGGCTGCTGACGGTCCATTCGCTGTCCAAGCGGTCCAACCTCGCCGGCTACCGAGCCGGCTTCGTCGCGGGTGACCCGGCGGTCGTGAAGCAGCTGCTCGAGATCCGCAAGCACGCCGGCCTCATCGTCCCCGCTCCCGTGCAGGCGGCGATGGTCGCGTGCCTCGACGACGACGCGCACGTGGCCGAGCAGCGCAAGCGTTACGCCGCGCGCCGCGAGACGGTCCGCGCCGCCCTGCAGGCCGCGGGCTTCCGCATCGAGAACTCCGAGGCCGGCCTGTACGTGTGGGCGACCCGGGACGAGGACTGCTGGACGACGGTGGGCGCCCTTGCCGACGTCGGCGTGCTGGTGGCGCCGGGGGAGTTCTACGGCACCGCGGGTTCCCGGCACGTGCGGGTCGCGCTGACCGCGACCGACGAGCGCATCAACGCGATGCCGGAACGGCTGGCGTCGCTCGCCTGACGGCCTGCTGGCGGCGCCGCTCGGCGAGGCTGCCGGCGGTGAAGACCATCAGCGCCACCCACACCAGCACGAAGCCGATCAGCCGCTCCAGCGGCAGCGGTTCGTGCCGCAGCAGCACACCGAGCGCGAACTGAACCGTCGGCGTCAGGTACTGCAGCAGCCCCAGCGTCGTGAGGGGGATGCGGGTCGCCGCGGCTCCGAAGCACAGCAGCGGGATAGCGGTGACGACGCCCGCGCCGGCCATCAGCAGCGCGTGGCCCGTGCTGTCGGCGAATGTCGCCTTGTCCCCGAGAGTGGCGACGAACAGGGCCGCGGGAATGACGAGCACCGCCGTCTCGACGCCGAGGCTCTCCAGCGCGCCGGCGTTCACCTGCTTCTTGATCAGGCCGTAGGTGCTGAACGACGCAGCGAGGATCAGCGCGATCCACGGTGGGTGGCCGTAGCCGATGGTCAGGACGAGCACGGCGGCGAGGGCCAGCGCCACCGCCGCAGCCTGGGTACGGCTCAGCTTCTCGCCGAGCACCAGCACGCCCAACGCGACGCTGACCAGCGGGGTGATGAAGTAGCCGAGCGCGGTCTGCACCACCTGCTCGGAGTTGACGCCGTAGATGTAGGTGCCCCAGTTGATGGCGATCAGCACGGCGGCGACGGCGAGCATCCCGAAGCGGCGGCGGTCGCGGAACAGTGAGCGGAGCGAGCCGAGCTTGCGCAGGTAGGCCAGGACGCCGAGCACCACGAGCAGGGACCACAGGCACCGGTGCGCGAGGATCTCGGCCGCGCCGGCTGGCTCCAGCAGCGGCCAGTACAGCGGGAACAGGCCCCAGAACCCGTACGCCGCGAGCCCGTAGAAAAGTCCGCGTCGCTCGTCGGTCACGTCAGCACCGTATCCGCGCTGGTCAGCAGCTGGATCTTCGAGCCGGACCAGCCACTTGGTTGGTCTGCTTGCGCCGAACGGACCAGGCGAAATCGGTGCAGGCGGCGCTGGGATCACCAACGGTTGCGGGTCGAAGCATTACCTGTCGCCGGAGATCGGCGCCTGGGATGTAGGGGGTCGTCATGCGGGGAATTCGCTGGGGTCGGAACGCGAAGGGGCCTTCCGTCGGTCGTGTCGGTATCGCGCTGGCCTTGGCCATGCCGGTCGGCATCGCCGCGGTCGCCGGGCCGGCAGTTGCGGCACCGGCAGGCGCCGCGCCGGCAGTCGTCCGGCTTGCGCCGGCGGTTGCCGCGCACCAGCCGGTCGTCGACGGCGTTCCCGCCGCCGGTGGTCAGGCGGTCGTGCGGGCCGTGCCGGGGCAGTTGGACGCCGCCGAGCGAGCGGTCCTGAACGCGGGGGGCACGGTCGTCCGTCGGCTGTCGAGCCTCGAGACGTTGACGGTCTCCCTCCCCGCCGGGGCGGCCCAGCGGGTCGCCGCCGACGCGTCGGTCCACTCCGTCACGGGCAACCGCAAGGTCCAGATGCTGGACTACAGCGGCACCAGCTACTCAGCGCTCGGTGACCTCGGCACCTACCGGGAGATCGAGCAGAACGTGCTCGGCGCCGCCAGCTACTGGAACGCCGGCTACACCGGCAAGGGCGTCGACGTCGCACTGATCGACTCCGGGACGGTCGCGGTCAACGGGCTCCACACCGCCAACAAGGTCGTGCAGGGACCGGACCTCTCGTTCGAGTCGCAGAACGACAACCTCCGCTACCAGGACACCTACGGGCATGGCACCCACATGGCCGGCCTCATCGCCGGCCGGGACGACAACGTCTACGGAGCGGTCCGCGGCGGCGAGCAGAACTTCGTCGGCGTCGCACCGGACAGCCGGCTGGTCAGCGTGAAGGTCGCCGATGCGTCCGGCGCAACCGACGTCAGTCAGGTCCTCGCGGCCATCGACTGGGTCGTCACAAACCGGAAGACCAACGGCCTCAACATCCGCGTGCTCAACCTGTCGTTCGGCACCGACAGCACGCAGGACTACAAGATCGACCCGCTGGCCTACGCCGCCGAGGTCGCGTGGCGCAGCGGGATCGTCGTCGTCGCGGCGGCGGGTAACCGCGGCGCCGGCTCGGAGCGCCTCACCGACCCGGCCTACGACCCGACGATCCTGGCCGTCGGCGCGGCGGACAACAACATGACGCCGACCACCACCGACGACTCGATCCCCAGCTACTCGAGCTACGGGGACGCGACCCGGAACCCGGACTTCGTCACCTACGGCACCAAGATGCTCAGCCTGCGCTCGCCCGGCTCCCAGCTCGACATGGAGAACCCGCAGGCCGTCTTCTACAACCGGCTGTTCCGCGGCAGCGGCACCTCGCAGGCCGCCACGGTCACCTCCGGTTCGGTGGCCCTGCTGCTGTCGCAGCGTCCCGGCCTCACGCCCGACCAGGTCAAGGAACTGATGGTCGCGTCGGCCAAGAAGCTGCCGAACGCCGATGATCGTGGTCAGGGCGCCGGCGTCCTGAACCTGACGACGCTGAAGGGCCTGCCGACCCCGAGCGTTGCCGACAGCGCGCAACCGTGGGCGCCGGCGACCGGCCTCGGATCGCTCGACGCGAGCCGCGGCTCGACCGAACTGGTCGACGCCGACACCGGCGAGGCCCTCACCGGCGAGTACGACATCTTCGGCGCCGCGTGGACCCCGGCCATCTGGGCCCCGCTCTCCGCGACCGGCACCGCCTGGAGCGGTGGCACCTGGAACGGCACGCGCTGGTCCGGCGACGTCTGGTCCGGCACCCGGTGGAGCTCGGTGCTCTGGAGCGGCACCCGGTGGAGCGGTACCCGCTGGTCGGGCACCCGCTGGTCCGGCGCCGACTGGACCGGCACCCGCTGGAGCGGTTCGAGCTGGACCGGCACCCGCTGGAGCGGCAGCGACTTCAGCGGAACCCGCTGGTCGGGGACGCGCTGGAGCGGCGGCACCTGGAGCTGATGCTCACACGACCGGGCCGGATCGATTCGATCCGGCCCGGTCGCTGTCGTTTCTGAATTCCGAGAACGAACCACCGTTCGGCGGAACGGGTCACGAAATCCCAAGCCGACACAAGGAATGTGGAAAGGGGGTGTGCGATGACGTCACCGCGGAGCAGGCCGTCGTCGCGCACCGTTCTCGTCCTGCTCGTCGCGGTCGCCCTCGCCGCTCTCACCGCCGTCCTCGGGCACGGCGTCGACGGCGCGCCGGCTCCCGTGGACCTCGGACTGCCGGCATGGCTGCTGATCCCGGCCTTCTTCGCCGCCGAGGTCTGGGCGGTCCACCTGCACGTACGCGGCCGGCAAGCGCAGTCGTTCACGCTCTCCGAGGTGCCGCTGGTCGTCGGCCTGTTCGCCTGCGCTCCGCTCCCGCTGCTGGTGGCGCGCCTCGTCGGCGGCGGAGCTGCCCTCGTGCAGGGCGGCCGGCAGTCGCCGGTCAAGCTCGTCTACAACCTGGCCTGCTTCGCCTTCGAGACGATGCTGGCCATCTCGCTGTTCAGCCTGCTCCGCTCCGACGGGGACCCACTGCAGCCGGCAGGGTGGCTGGCAGCTGCCGGGTCCATCGCCACGGCCGGAGCGGTCAGCGTGCTGCTCGTCGTGCTCGCGGTGACCCTCACCGACGAACGGCCGACGCTGTCTACCGTCGGCAAGCACCTGCTCGCCGGTCTCGTCGTCGGCATGACCAACTCCTCGCTCGCCCTGCTGGCCGCGCTGGCGGCGCGGGCCGACCGCCTCGGTGTCGTCCTGGTCGTGATCCCCGCACTCGTGCTCTTCGTGGCCTACCGCGCCCACCACGCCAACACGCGACGGACCGGCAGCCTCGGGCTCCTGCACGAGACCAACCGCCTGCTGCAGGCCGCCGACGACCGGACGACCGCACTCGAGGCGTTGTTGCGCCGGCTGGCGGAGGTGTTCGGGGTCGAACGCGTCGAGCTGCTGCTGCTCGGGCGGTCCCGCGAGGAGGCCGGCTCCCTGCTCCGGTACCGGATCGGCGTGCTCGAGGGACCCGAGCCGATCGCGGACGCCGCCGACTGCGGCTGGTGGGGGACCCTGAACCACGTCGGCGGTGCCGTCCTGCTGCCCCGGCGGCCGCGCACGTCCTACGGCGCCGTCGAGGGGCTGCCCGAGGGGACGAAGGAAGCGCTGCTCGTTCCGCTGACGGGGGAGAGCGGGCGGATCGGTGGACTGCTGCTGGCGGACCGGGCACTGGACGCCGTGACCTTCGAGGAGGAGGACCTCTCGCTGCTCGTCTCCCTCGTGGACGTCGTCGCGGCGTACTGCGAGAACGACCGGCTGGAGCGGACGCTGCGCCACGTCCACGACCTCTCGGCCGAACTCGAGTACCGGGCGAACCACGACCCGCTGACGGGGCTGGCCAACCGTGCGCTGTTCCGTCGGAAGCTGGACCATGCCGTCGGCGGGGTGGACCAGCGCTGGGGCGTCCTGCTACTCGACCTCGACGACTTCAAGGACGTCAACGACTCGCTGGGACACGACGCCGGGGACGTCCTGCTGATCGAGGTGGCGCGTCGGCTCCGTCGCGCTATCCCGGACGACGCCGTCGCCGCCCGGCTCGGTGGTGACGAGTTCGCCGTCCTCCTACCGGTGGGCATGTTCGGCAGCACCCGTGGTCAGCTCGACGTCGGCATGCGGAGTGCCGGCGAGCACCTGCTCGCCGCTCTCGCCGCGCCCGTCGCCATCGGCGGCCGGGAGATGCCCATCGGGTGCAGCATCGGCGCTGCGGTCGACAGCGACGGGTTGGATCCGACGGAGCTCGTCCAACAGGCCGACGTGGCCATGTACGAGGCGAAGCTGCGCGGGAAGAACGCCGTCGACGTCTTCCGCCCCGAGCTGCTCGCGGCGGTCAAGAGCCGTCTGGAGCTCGGCACCAACCTCCGCAGCGCCGTCGAGCGCGGCGAGATCGAAGTCCACTACCAGCCGACGTTCGACGTCGCCACGGGGCGGTGCATCGGCGTGGAGGCCCTGGCCCGCTGGGGAGCGTCGCCGGCCGGCTCGATCGACCCGGTCGACTTCATCCCCGTCGCGGAGGAGACCGGCCAGATCGTGCAGCTCGGCCGACACGTCCTGCGCACCGCCCTGCACCAGGGCGTCACCTGGCAGCGCGAGTACGGCGTCGACATCGACATTGCGGTCAACGTGTCCAAGCGGCAGCTGGTGGAGCCCGAGTTCGTCGAGGAGGTGCGGGCGCTGCTCATCGAGAGCGGCCTGCCGCCGGCGTCCCTGCTGCTGGAGGTCACCGAGAGCCTGCTGCTCACCGACGACCCGGCGGTCGAGATCGTGCTGCACCGGCTGAAGGACCTCGGCCTGCGGCTGGCGATCGACGACTTCGGCACCG
>JAVEDQ010000495.1 GCA_030840885.1 Frankiaceae bacterium | reverse complement strand
GCAAAGCCGTTGATCGCCGAGTGGTAGGTGCCGCCGGAGAAGCTCGCGTTGCTGCGGACGTAGCCGTCGATCCGCACTGGGACGTTCTCCGGCAGCTGCAGCAGCGTGAAGTAGGCGCCGAGGTCGTGCGGGACCGAGTCGAAGCCGCAGCAGTGGACAAGGCGGGCGCCGCTGGCCTTCGCCGCGGCGTCGTTCTCCACGTACATGCGGTCGACGAACTCGGGCTCGCCGGTCAGGTCGAGGTAGTCGGCACCGCTTTCGGCGCAGGCGGCGACAAGCGGTTCGCCGTACTCGAGGTACGGGCCGACGGTGGTGACGACGACCTTCGCCGCCTCGGCGACCCGGCGCACCGAAGGGCGGTCCCCGACATCGGCGGTGAGGATCTCGAGCTCGCCGATCGTCGCGTTCTCGGCCGCGAGCTCGTCGCGGAGCTTCTCCAGCTTCCCGCGGTTGCGTCCGGCGATCGCCCAGCGCAGATCGGCTGGTGCGTGCGCCGCCAGGTACTGCGCGGTCAGCCGGCCGGTGAAGCCGGAAGCTCCGAAAAGAACGACGTCGAACGGCCTGTCCAAGGAGTGCTGCGTCATGCCTCGAACATAGTGGCGGCCCCGCCGGTGATCACCGACGGGGCCGCCCTATGAGTCGGCGAGGGACTTCGCCGACCTTTCAACCTCAGCTTGTGCGCAACCTCCTTGAGCGTCGACCGGGACCGACGTCCAGCCGGCCGCCCCGCAGGGCGACAAGCCAGCCGACCAGCACGAGGTTGGTCACAAGGATCCCTTCGCCGGCGATGCGGGCGCCGTGGATGGCGACGTCCAACGCCTTGTGGTCGGCCGCGCACACGCCCGTACAACCAGGATTGTTCGCGTCGACGCCGGTCAGCATGTCTGCCATCCCGGCCATGCTGGCGTGGGTACCACCGGCGACCTTGCCTCCGGCCGCCGGCATGCCCATCAGCACCATCATCCGCCGAGTCTCACCCTTCTGGAGGTGGTAGTCGTAGGCGGAGTTGGCCGCCATCGCCCCCACCCCGAGCACCGTCGCGGCCACCGCGATCAGCGCGGCGCCGGCGAGCACCGGACGGATCCGGTGGAGCTCCAGACCGAAGCGGCGACGCGCGACGATCAGAGCCCCGAGCACGGCGAGGACGAACAACGGCAGCAGCACCGCAGAAACCGTCAACCACCTGACGACCGGACCCTGCGAGCGGTCGACCGCTCCGACGGCGCCCTGCAGCGCGGTCAGCCAGAACGAGTTCGTGAGGGTGAGCAGGATGGCCAGCACTCCCACCATCCCCCACGGGATACGCCGGCCCTGAACGACCGCCGCCGCCTCCGCTGGGGAGATCGACCCGGGCGACGCGAGCCTGTTCAGCTCGCGCGCCGGCCCGTCCACTGGCACCCCGAGGTCGGGTGTCAACGTCGTCATGGCGTGATCTCCCAGCCGAACATCATCGCGTGGTCCTCGTGGGCGAGGTTGTGGCAGTGCGCCACGTACGGCCCGACGAAGTCACGGAAGCCGCGGTAGATGATCACGGATTCGGCCGGATCCAGGGCGATCAGGTCCTCACGGGACTTGTCGTCCGGATGGCCCTTGTCCGGGGTGACCGAGACGTCCTTCCCGTTGCGCTGGATGACCCGGTGTTCCTCCATGTGGAGGTGGAAGGGGTGCACCCAGCCACCACCGCCGTTGCGGATCTCCCAGAGGGCGAAGCTGCCCATCTTCTGCGCGGCCACCGGCGTGTTGCCGGCCGGGTTCTTCAGGCTGGTCGACGAGAACGTCGGATCGAACGGCTTGCCGTTGATGAGCCACTCGAGCTCACCACCGCCGCTGCCGCGCTGCACCTCGAAGATCAACCGGTTGTCCAGCGCGGTCTTGTCGTTCGGGTTGATCAGCAGCGGCGGGAGGTCGCGCAGCTGGCGGCCGGCCGGCTCGACGCTGTTGTCCTCGGCGTCGTCCCCGATGATGATCTTGACCATCGGGATCTTGTAGTTCGGGTCGGGGCTGAACCGCGAGGAGTTCGACCACATCCGGCCGTCGGGCATCTTCATGACGTCCGTCAGGTAGATGACGTCACCCTTGGTGGTGGGGGTGCCGTCCTGGTACCGGGTGAAGTCGACGACGACCTCACGGCGCTTGGCCGGCCAGAGCTCGAAGGAGTCCCGCTTGAACGGGAACGGGATCAGGCCACCGTCGTCGGCGATCTCGGTGAACTGCATGCACTGCTGGCCGTCCGGGATCCGGTACTGGCCCTGCAGCTCAGAACCGGAGTACCCGAGGTCCTTCGCCGCCTTCGGTCCCTGGGTCGAGCTCATCAGCTTCAACTCGTAGATCCGGGCGATTGAGGCGTCCAGGAAACGGAAGCGGTACTTGCGGCGCTTCACCGTGTACGTCGGGTACGCGACGCCGTTGACCGTGAAGATGTCGCCGACGAAACCGTGGTTCGGGAAGTGCTTGAAGAACGTCTTCCCCCACCATTCGGGGTGGGTCGACGGGTTGTTCACATTCGGGAACTCGCCCTGCCCGTCGTGGAAGTCCTGGTGGGTCGTGACAC
>JAVEDQ010000486.1 GCA_030840885.1 Frankiaceae bacterium | reverse complement strand
GAGTCCGGCCCGAGGTTGCCGAAGACCATCGACACGATGCTGACCGCGGTACCGAGATTGTGCGGGATGCGCTCCTGGCGCCGGTAGAGCCGGGCCCGCTCGCCGTTCCAGGACTCGAAGACCGCCCGGATCGACAGATCGAGCTGCTCGCGTGGATCCTGCGGGAACTCGCGGCCGGCCTCGGACTGCACGATCTGCTTGAAGCGGTCGACCACGGCGCGCCAGTCGGCCTCGTCGAGATCGAGGTCGTTCTTCGTGCCCTTGGCCGACTTCACCGCGTCGAGCGCCTCGGTGAAGTGCTCGCCGTCGACGCCGAGCACCGTCTCTCCGAACATGCCGACCAGCCGGCGGTAGGAGTCCCAGGCGAAGCGCGCGCTGCCGCTCTGCTTCGCGAGCCCCTCGACGGAGCGGTCGTTGAGCCCGAGGTTCAGGACGGTGTCCATCATCCCGGGCATCGAGATCGCGCCACCGGAACGGACCGAGACGAGTAGCGGGTCGTCGGCGTCACCGAGGTGCTTGCCCATCGCCTGCTCGAGGGTGTCGAGGTGGGTCGCGACCTGCTCCCGCAGCTCGGCCGGCTCGTCACCGGTCTCGAGGTAGGCGCGACACGCCTCGGTCGAGATGATGAAGCCTGGGGGGACCGGCAGACCGAGACTGGTCATCTCGGCGAGGTTCGCACCCTTGCCGCCCAGCAGATTCTTCATGTCCCGGTTGCCGTCGGCGAAGTCGTAGACGAACGTGCCAGCCATCGAACGCTCCTCGGAAAGCTTTTTCCTCGCCCGCGCGGCCAGGACCGGACGGTTCGCTCAGGCTACCGACCTCCCGTTTCGGGAGCCGACCTGAGCGGGCCTTGAACCGGGGGAATCCGGCAGGTTACCGTCGGGTCCGATCGAGAGGAGGCCGCTGTGTCCCCTCTTGCCGTGGCCTATGCACTGCAGTTCCTGCTGTTGCTCCCCGTCATCCTGGCCGGTGTCTGGAGCTGGCACCGGTACAGCGCCCCGCTGCTGCTCGACGCGCTGGATGCCGACGAGATGGTCGTCGGCGCCGTGCACAAGCTGACCACCGCCACCTACGTGCTGCTCGCACTGGGCTTTGCCGTGGTCCTGACTCCGGACCAGAACAACATCACCGCAAGCGTGATCCACAACTGGGCCAGCTTCGTGCTCTGCCTCGGGATAGCCAACGCGCTCGTGCTCCGGTCCCTGCTGCGGCAACGCCGCAGGCGGGAGGCGGCGAAGCTCTCCCCGCGCGTCTGGGGACCCACGCCGGCATCCGCACCCACCTCACAGGCGTCTCCCCCCTTCGGGACGCCGCCCCGGTGCGCACCTCGGTACTTCGCGCCGCCGCCGGCGTACGCCGCGCCGTTCTACTCCGCGCCGCCGACCCACTTCAGCCACCGGGGCCACGCCGCCCCTGCGAACACCGCAGGCCCCAACCCCTGGGCCTGGCCGCCGCCGTACCCGGCCCCGCGCCGGCGCTGACCCACGGGGGGATCGCACAGCACAATCAACAGCCGACCCGCCGAACCGGTCTGGGCCTACTGCCGCGACCGACGCTCGGCCCATGGCGCACACGCTGGTCGATTCCTCCGAGGCCGTGGAGTACGGCCTGTTCAGCCGGCATCAGGCCCGCCAGGCGGGGTTCCCGGTGGAGGAGATCGAGCTCAGGATCCGACGGGGCCGGTGGCAACGTTGCGGCCGAGGCGTACTCCGCGTCGCCGAGCGCGCGGAGCAACCCGGCGATGCCGTCCTGCTTGCGGTGCTGCGTGCCGGGCCTTCTGCCGTCGCCGCCGGGAGGACCGCCGCCTCCGTATGGCAGTGGGACGCGCTGCGGCCATCGTTGGTGGTGACCGTCAGCGTCCCCCGCGGCCACGGCACCGCGGGGCGCGAGTGCCGCAAGGGCAAGATCATCCGTGTCCCGGGAGTGCGCCGCGAGGATCTCCGGCCCGACGAGATGACCGCAGTGGGAGTCCTACCGGTAACTACTCCGTTGCGGACGGCCGTGGATCTCCTCGTCGGTGAGCCGCTGCTGGACGCCGTCGTCGGAGTGGACAGCGGGCTGCGCCGGCGGGACGTCACGCTCGACGCGGTGCGAAGCGGCGTCGACGATCGCCCCCGCCTGGCCAACCGTCGGCAGACCGAGACGGTCGTGGAGATGCTCGACCCCGGCAGCGGCTCGCTGCCGGAGAGCGTCGCCCGTGTTCTGTTTGCGGGCTGCGACATCCCGATGCCGCAGACGCAGTACGCCGTCATCGCCGGTGGCCGGTTCCTCGGCCGTGCCGACTTCGCCTGGCCCGAGGTGTGGTTGATCGTCGAGATCGAGGGGTTCGCCTACCACTCCGCCCCCGACGCCTTCCAGCACGACCACGACCGCTTCAACGAGTTCACGAAAGCGGGCTGGCGGTACCTCCGCTTCACGGCGGCTGACGTGACCGACCGCCCGGCCTACGTGCTCTCGACCATCCGCGAGACCGTCGGCTGGTAGTCACTTCACAAGTCGCACACACTGAGGCGTCGAACCGTGATCGACTGTCCCAATATATCCGATTTGACGGCCCGCTCACAGGGTCAGTGTGTGCGACTTGGAAACGCACCCGCGGTGCGCCTGCCCATCTCGGGTGGCTCAGCAGGCGCCGAGGCGCGCCGAGAGCCAGCCGCGGACCGCGTCGAGGCCGACCCGCTCCTGGGTCATCTCGTCGCGCGAGCGGATGGTGACCGCCTGGTCCTGCAGCGAGTCGAAGTCGACGGTGATGCAGTACGGGGTGCCGATCTCGTCCTGCCGCCGGTAGCGACGGCCGATGGCACCGGCGTCGTCGAACTCGACGTTCCACTCCTTGCGTAGCTGCGCGGCGAGGTCGCGGGCCATCGGCGAGAGGTCGGAGTTGCGCGACAACGGCAGCACCGCCGCCTTCACCGGCGCGAGCCGCGGGTCGAGCCGCAGGACCGTGCGCCGGTCGACGCCGCCCTTGGTGTTCGGCGCCTCGTCGATCGCGTAGGCGTCGAGCAGGAAGGTCAACGTGCAACGGTCGACACCGGCTGCGGGCTCGATGACGAAGGGCACCCACCGCTCGCCGCTGGCCTGGTCGTAGTAGCTGAGGTCGGCACCCGACTTCTGGCCGTGCACCGTCAAGTCGTAGTCCGTGCGGTTCGCGACACCCTCGAGCTCGCCCCACTCCAGGCCGGTGAAGTCGAACTTGTACTCGACGTCGACCGTGCGCTTCGAGTAGTGCGAGAGCTTGTCCTTGGGGTGTTCGTAGAGCCGCAGGTTCTCCGGCTTGATGCCGAGGTCGAGGTACCACTGGTGGCGCGTGTCGATCCAGTACTGGTGCCACTGCTCGTCCTCGCCGGGCTGGACGAAGAACTCCATCTCCATCTGCTCGAACTCGCGGGTCCGGAAGATGAAGTTGCCGGGGGTGATCTCGTTGCGGAACGACT
>JAVEDQ010000472.1 GCA_030840885.1 Frankiaceae bacterium | reverse complement strand
CGCGGCACCGCTGGTCAACGACATCGAGTGGCTGCTGCCGCGGCTCGACGAGCTCGTCACCTTCGTCTGGCGTCGTCAGCTCGCGAGCTCCATCGAACAGCTGCTGCCGCACGCCGCCGATGAAGAGAAGCCGCTGTCGATCGGCTTCGTCGACCTCGCCGGCTTCACGAAGCTGTCCCGCTCGCTGTCGCGCATGCAGCTCTCCCGACTGACCGAGACCTTCGAGCAGACCGCGAGCGGCGTCGTCGCCGACAGGGGCGGTCGCGTCGTCAAGATGATCGGCGACGAGATCATGTTCTACGCCCAGGACGCCGGCACCGCCGCCGACATCAGCTGCGGGCTGATCGAGGCGCTGGCCGAGCTCGAGGACATCCCGGCCGTGCACGCGGGCGTGGCGACCGGCCCCGTGCTGCTGCGCTTCGGCGACGTCTACGGCTCGACGGTCAACATCGCCGCCCGGCTCACCGGTATCGCCCGTCCGGACACGCTGCTCGTCGACAAGACGACCTCCGACGCCCTCGAGAGCGACGGGCGGTTCTCGGTGAAGCAGACCCGGGCGCGACGGGTGTCCGGCTACCGCCACCTGCAGCCCTTCTCGGTCCGCCGGTCCGGTGCGTGAGCCTCCGCGACGCTGCGCAGGCGACCCTGCGTGCCTGGACGGCACCGGACGCGGCCCAGGCCGCCTTGCGGCAGGAGTTCCTGGACTACCTCGACACCCACCCCGACGGCATGTGGCGGGAGAGCTCACCGGCACACCTGACCGCGAGCGCCCTTGCCGTCGACGACGCGGGGATGGCCGCCGCATTGGTGCTGCACCGGAAGGTCCGTCGGTGGCTGCAGCCCGGTGGACACTGCGAGGCAGGCGACGCGACCCTGCGGGACGCCGCACTCCGCGAGGCGACCGAGGAGACCGGCCTTCTCGGGCTGACCCCGATCGGCGACGGACCCGCCGACCTCGACCGCCACCCGGCGCCGTGCCGCCCCGGGCGGGGCGACCAGCATTTCGACGTCCGCTTCCTGTTCCGGGCCGTGCCGGGTGCGCAGCCGACGGTGAGCGAGGAATCGTTGGACGTGCGGTGGTTCCCGCTCTCCGAGCTCGCCGCGTCCGATGACGCGAGCATCGCGCGCTTGGCCCGCCGGGCCCTGGACCACATAGGGTCGACATGATGGACACACGCTGCTCCGGTGACCGCGGCCGCACGCTACTCGCGTGCCTGTCGCCCCTCTCCGTTCTCCGAACTCCATCCGCGACGCCGCCGGCGGGCCGGTCGCACTCATCGTCAGCGCGAGCATGGGGGCCGGGCACGACGCGGCCGCGCGCGAGCTGCGCGACCGTCTCGTGTCCACCGGCTTCACCGTCGAGATCCGCGACTACCTGAGCGCCCTACGGTGGCCACTCGGCGGCTTTCTGCGCACCGTCTACGGCCTGCTGCTGCACGTCCGGCCACAGCTCTACGAGCGGCTCTACTGGGCCCTGGAACGCCGACCGCTCGTGCGGCGGGTCGCGTTCGCCCTCGCCGGTGTGGCCCGCCCGGCGTTGCGACGGTGGTTGCGCGGGTGCGACGCCGACGTCGTCGTCTCGACCTATCCGCTGGCGAGCCAGGCGCTCGGCCGGCTGCGCGCGCAGGGTCAGCTTCCGGTGCCTTTGGTGACCTACCTGACCGACTTCTCGGTGAACCGCTGCTGGGTGCACCCGGCTGTCGACCTGCACCTCGCGAGCAGCGACGCGACCGCCGCGCAGGCTCGCTTGCGTGGTGCCCGCGATGTCGCCGTAGCGGGACCGGTCGTCCCCTCCCGCTTCCGGCCGGCAGCGCGCAGCGGCAAGAACCGCGCCGGGCTCCGGGCTGCATGGGGCCTCGCCGCCGACGCCCGGGTGGCCGTCCTCGTCGCCGGTTCGTGGGGTGTCGGTGAGGTCGAGCCGACCGTCGACGACGTGCTCGCCGCCGCCCGCAGCAATGGCAACAGCGCCGAAGGCGACAGCGCCGGAACCGACAGCGCCGGAACCGACAGCGCCGGAACCGACAACGTCGAGGCCGCGCTCGTGCCCGTCGTCCTCTGCGGCCGCAACGAGGCGCTGCGCCGACGGCTGGCCGCACGCCCCGGGGTCGTCGCGCTCGGCTGGACCGACCGGATGCCCGAGATCCTCGGCGCCGCCGACGTGCTCATCCAGAACGCCGGCGGCATGAGCTGCATGGAAGCCTTCGCCGTCGGTCTGCCGGTCGTCAGCTACCGATGCCTCCCGGGCCACGGGCAGCACAACGCGTCCACGATGGCGGCGGCGGGCGTCGCACCGCACGCCCGGAACGCCCGCGAGCTGGCCGTCCTGCTCCGAGCGCTGCTGGAGGACGGGGGAGCCGCCACCACCGCCGCCGGGACCGCCTCGGCGCTGTTCGTCGACGAACCGACGCGGGCGATCGTGGCCCTGGCCACCGCACCCGGACGTCTGCTGCCCACGCGACGGTCACTCACTCGCAGGTCGTCCACCCGAAGGTCACCGGGTACCCCGCGCGCGGGCGCGTTCCTCACCTGGACGGCGCTGGTGCTCACGCTGGTCGGTGCCGGCGCCACCGGCCTCGTCGGCGCCACCGATCGCGACGACCTGCACGTCGTCGCACACGGGACGGCGACAGCCCGCGCCCACGTCGTCAGCTTGCTTACCCACCAGGTGGCGGACCGATGAGCCGTCCGACCGGCGCCACGGCTCTGCTCGCGGTCACCTCCGTCGCTGCGCTGGCCGCCGGGGTGCACGCCGCTCCGTCGGTCACGACCTTCGGCCCGATGCGTCACCGCGTGCTGCCGCGCCTCAGCGGGATCGGTCGTCCCGACCACATCGCCCTGACCTTCGACGACGGCCCCGACGAGGCCTCGACACCGCAGTTCCTCGACGTGCTGGCTGCCGCCGACGTCCGCGCCACCTTCTTCGTGCTCGGCGAGATGCTCGGGCGGGCGCCGGAACTCGGCCGCCGCATGGTCGAGGCCGGCCACGAGCTCGCCGTCCACGGTTGGACCCACCGCAACCTGCTGCTGCGTGGACCGGTCGCGACCCGGCGGGAACTCAGCCGGACGATCGCGCTCATCGAAGACGTCACCGGCACCTCACCCCGCTTCTACCGCCCGCCCTACGGCGTGCTGTCGTTCGGCGCGCTCGCCGCAGCCCGGGCCACCGGCTTGCAGCCCGTCCTGTGGACCGGGTGGGGGGAGGACTGGTCGGCCTCGGCCACCCCGTCGTCGGTGCTCCGCACCCTCGAGCCCGACCTCTCCGGCGGCGCGACGCTGTTGCTCCACGACTCCGACTGCACCTCGGCGCCGCAGGCCTGGCGCTCCGCGCTCGGCGCCCTCCCGCCGCTGCTGGAGCGCTGCCGCGCGGCAGGCTGGACGGTGGGGCCGCTCGCCGAGCACGATCTGTCCACCGCCTACTTGCCCCACGCCCGGTCGGACTGAGGCCGCCCGTGTTGCTCGGTGGCGTCGTCGCTCTCGTCGCCGCCGTCATGTTCGCCATCTGTGCGGTCGCCCAGCACCGAGCCGTTCTGCAGAGCCCCTCGGAGGCGGCGGGCGGCGCGACCCGGGCGCTCGACGCCGGCTTGCTGCTGCGGCTCGTCCGCCGGCCGCTTTGGCTGCTCGGGACCGCGGCGGACGCCGCCGGCTTCGTCCTGCAGGTACTCGCTCTCGCTCTCGCGCCGCTCGTGCTCGTGCAGCCCCTGCTCGTCTGCGGCCTGCTCGTCGCCGCACCGCTGTCGGCGTTGGTGGACCGTCGTCGCCTGACGTGGGAGGAGACCGCCGGGGTGCTGCTGTGCTCCGGGGGCCTGGCGCTGTTCGTCGCCGTCGGGCAGCCGGGCCCGGGCCGCGACAGCGTGCCGCTCGCCTCCGGTCTGCCGCTTCTCGTCGGCTCAGGCGTGCTGCTGGCGGCCGGGGTGGGTGTCGCGTCCCTGCTGCCGAGAAGTCCCGCGCGTTCGGTGGTGCTCGCCGGGCTGTGCGGCA
>JAVEDQ010000471.1 GCA_030840885.1 Frankiaceae bacterium | reverse complement strand
GGACGTCCGTGCGGTTGACCGAGCCGATCTTCACGAGCTCGGTGCGGCCGTCCCGGTAGGTGACCGTGCTGACCTGCTCGGTATCGACCGAGTCGGGCAGCGGCACCTTGGTGGCGGCGTAGAACACCCCGGCGGCCGCCACGATGAACAAGGCGAAGACGGTGAACAGCACGGCCCCGGTGCGACGCGTGAACGGCGAGCGCCGCTTCCACCAACCCGACAGGCCGCTCTCTTCCTCCGCGGTCGTGCCGGACTCATCACCCGTTCCGGTGCCTGACTTCTCGGTCGTGGTGCTCACGGCCTGCCGTTCTCCTCAGCTGGAATGCGCTCCGACCCCGCGCGCGCTGCTGCGCCGGGGCACTTCACTTCCCCGCCGCACGTCGTCGGGCCGGACGCCGTGTCGCAGGCTCCTGCCTGGTTCGCAGACCGGTACCGATCGTGAACGACGAGCGCAGGTGGTTCCAACAGCACGACCGGCACACCTCGACGACGAAGACACGGATCTCCGCGTGCCGCTGGGACAGGGCGACCAGTTCGGATTGTGCCCGCGCGCGGCCCGACGACTCCCCGAGTTCGTCGCCGTAGGCATAGGTCACCGAGACCAACGGGCGCGCACTGTGACATATCGGGCACGGGGTGGCCGTCGCTTCGCCGTGGTGGCGGGCGGCCCGCAGCAGATCCGGATGGGCGTCGCAGGCGTCGCGACGCGCGAGGCCGCCCCGGCTCAGGTCGGCGAGCGTCGCGCGCCTGGCCAGCGCGTACTCGATCACAGCCCGTCGCTGCAGCACGGCGGAAGCGTACGCCCGGTCCGTGACGACTGCCGTCGGGCAGGTCCGACGCCCATCGACGCGGCACGCCCCCTCGACATCCACCTCGACATGCATTGGCGACACGCTGGCGTCGCCCTGTTTGCACTCCACGTTTGCCATTGCGTATCGTGGCCGATGTATCGAGTCGATACATCTCGCTGAGCAACCGAGGAGGTCCCACGTGCTGGAGTTCGCCGTGCTCGGCCTGCTCGCCGAGTCGCCTCTCCACGGCTACGAGCTGCGGAAACGTCTCAACTCGATGCTCGGCACCCTCCGCGCCTTCTCCTACGGCTCGCTGTACCCGACGCTGCGCCGCATGCAGGCGCGCGGCTGGGTCACCGCCGACGACGACTCCGGCCGCAGCGGACGCAGCAAGGTCGTCTACTCGCTGACCGCCGAGGGCAAGGAGCGCTTCGCCGAGCTCCTCGACGAGGCAGGCCCCTCGGCCTGGGAGGACGAGACCTTCAGCGTCCACTTCTCCTTCTTCGCCCAGACCGATCCCGAGGCACGGTTGCGCATCCTGGAGGGTCGGCGCACCCGTCTCGAGGAGAAGCGGGAGCGCTTCCGCGGCGCGGCGACGCGCACCCGCCAGCGGGTCGACCGCTACACCCTCGAGCTGCAGCGCCACGGGCTCGAGTCGGTGGATCGCGAGGTCCGGTGGCTCAACGAACTGATCGAGACCGAGCGGGCGGAGAAGACACCCCGCACGACCAACGCCCCCGCGCCCCGCGCGGCGGAGGACGAGCAACACAGTCCGCCCTGACGTTTCGCAGGGCGAGCAGCAACGAGCAGCACCCGCAGGTCTTCCGGTCGCCGACGGTGGCCGGACCAGTCAGAAGCACGATCACATGCACCACAGAGAGCGAGGAGCGCACCGGATGGGATCCGTACGCGTCGCCATCGTCGGCACAGGAAACTGCGCCGCGTCCCTGGTCCAGGGAGTCGAGTACTACCGCGACGCCGATGCCACGGCGCGCGTTCCCGGGCTGATGCACGTCCAGCTCGGCGATTACCACGTCAGCGACATCGAGTTCGTCGCCGCATTCGACGTCGACGGCAAGAAGGTCGGTCGTGACCTCTCCGAGGCCATCCTGGCCAGCGAGAACAACACGATCAAGATCTGCGACGTGCCGCCGACCGGCATCACGGTGCAGCGCGGCCACACCCTCGACGGTCTCGGCAAGTACTACCGCCAGATGATCGAGGAGTCGACCGACGAGCCCGTCGACGTCGTCGCCGCCCTGCGTGAAGCGCGGGTCGACGTCCTGATCTGCTACCTGCCGGTGGGCTCCGAGGACGCCGCCCGCTTCTACGCCCAGTGCGCGATCGACGCCGGCGTCGCATTCGTCAACGCGCTGCCGGTGTTCATCGCGGGCACGCCCGAGTGGGCGGAGAAGTTCCGCGCTGCCGGCGTCCCGATCGTCGGTGACGACATCAAGAGCCAGGTCGGTGCCACCATCACGCACCGGGTGCTGGCCCGGCTGTTCGAGGACCGCGGCGTCGTGCTCGACCGCACCATGCAGCTGAACGTCGGCGGGAACATGGACTTCATGAACATGCTCGAGCGCGAGCGCCTGGAGTCCAAGAAGATCTCGAAGACGCAGGCCGTGACGAGCAACCTGGACCATGACCTCGGCAAGGACAACGTCCACATCGGTCCGAGCGACTACGTCTCCTGGCTCGACGACCGCAAGTGGGCCTTCGTGCGGCTCGAGGGTCGCGCCTTCGGCGATGCGCCCCTGAACATGGAGTACAAGCTCGAGGTCTGGGATTCCCCGAACTCGGCCGGCGTGATCATCGACGCGCTGCGGTGCGCCAAGATCGCCAAGGACCGTGGCATCGGTGGCCCGATCCTCGGCCCGAGCTCGTACTTCATGAAGAGCCCGCCCGTCCAGTACCGGGACGACGTCGCCCACGCGCTGGTCGAGGCCTTCGCCAAGGGCGACGGCGCGTCGGTCGAGCTGCAGAAGGTCGCCCCCGAGGCCGCCGAGCAGCTCTGAGTCCCTGACTCCTCGGGCTGCGTAAGTTCTAGTCGGCTATATGACCGGCCGGAACTTGCGCAGCCCGTCGGTGTCTCGGAGCTTGTTCCGCTCCCCCGGCTTCCGGCGGCTCTACGGCGTCCGCCTGCTCTCGCAGCTGGCCGACGGCGTCTTCCAGGCGAGCCTCGCCAGTGCGGTCTTCTTCAGCCCCGAGCGCCAGACCGACGCCGCCGCGGTCGCCGCCGGCTTCAGCGTGCTGCTGCTGCCCTATTCACTGATCGGCCCGTTCGCCGGCACCCTGCTCGACCGGTGGAGCCGCGCGCACGTGCTGGTGCGGGCCAACCTCGTCCGTACCGGGCTCGTCGTCCTCTCGGCCGGCGTGCTCGCAGCCCTCGGTGCCGACGGCCTGCCGTTCTACCTGACCGCGCTGGCCGTGATCAGCGTCAATCGCTTCTTCCTCGCGACGCTGTCGGCCGGGCTCCCTCGCGTCGTCGACCCCGCTCAACTGGTGACGGCCAACTCGCTGTCGGTCACCTCCGGCACGGTGGCCACGCTCGTGGGCGCAGGGATCGGCGTCCTGCTGCGCGGGGACGGCACCGACGCGGCGTCCGCACTCGTCGCCCTGCTCGCCGGGGTCGGCTACGTCGCCTCCGCGCTGCTGGCGCGCGGCTTCGGCGTCCGCGTGCTCGGCCCGGACGAGGCCGGCCGCCCGGTCCCGCTGGCCGCGGACCTGCACGCGGTCGCGGCCGGCCTGGTCGCCGGCGCCCGCCACCTGCTCGCACGCCGACCGGCGGCAGCGGCGCTCGCCGCGATGACGGTGCACCGCCTCTGCTTCGGCGCGACGACCCTGATCACCCTGCTCGCCTACCGGAACCTGTTCGTCGATCCGCCGGGTGGCGGGCTGCTGAAGGCCGGGCTGCCGGGGCTGACGCAGGTCGTCGTGGCCAGCGGGGCGGGCACCCTGCTCGGCGCCGTGCTGACGCCGCTGGTCGCGCGGCGCATCTCGCCCCAGCTCTGGATCACCGGGCTGCTCGCCGGCGCGGCTGCGGTCGAGCTCGGGTTCGGCCTGCCGTACCAGGAGCTGACCTTCCTGTTGGCCGGCTTCGCCCTCGGAGTCGTCAGCCAGGGCACGAAGATCAGCGTGGACACGCTGGTCCAACGCAGCGTGGACGACGCCTTCCGCGGAAGGGTTTTTTCGGTCTACGACACCCTGTTCAACGTCGCCTTCGTGGCCGCGGCCGCGCTGGCCGCCGCCGTGCTGCCTCCAGACGGGGTGAGCCGACCGCTGCTGGTGGCCCTGGCGGTTCTCTACGCGGTCGGGGCCGCCGGGTACGCGTACGCGTCCCGGGCGGAGCTGCTCCGGAGGCCCGCACCAAGATCACCAGCAACAGGAAAGATCAACTAACGGCGTGTCGCGCCGCGACCCGCCGCTGGACGATCAACTCGGTTGCTGGTGATCTTCGTCGGCGGGGGCCGCCGCCGGGATGCCCTGCTCCTCGGCCCAGGCGAGCAGCCGCTTCACCGCCTCGTCGTGGCCGAGCGGTCCCTCGTTGAGGCGCAACTCCTTGAGGTG
>JAVEDQ010000434.1 GCA_030840885.1 Frankiaceae bacterium | reverse complement strand
GATCACGGGGCGCAAGAAGGAGCTCATCGTCACCGCCGGCGGCAAGAACGTCGCCCCGGCCGTGCTCGAGGACCGGCTGCGCGGCCACCCGCTGATCTCGCAGTGCATCGTCGTCGGCGACAACAAGCCGTTCATCGCCTGCCTGCTGACCATCGACGCCGAAGCGCTGCCGCAGTGGAAGCGCGAGAACGGCAAGCCCGAGTCCGCCCAGGTGGAAGACCTGATCGACGACCCCGACCTGCGTAACGAGATGCAGAAGGCGGTGGACGAAGCCAACAAGGCCGTGAGCCGCGCCGAGGCGATCCGCAAGTTCCGGATCCTGAGCGTGGACTTCACCGAAGAGGGTGGCCAGATGACGCCGACCCTCAAGCTCAAGCGCAACGTCGTGATGAAGGATTTCTCGGCCGACGTCGAGGCTCTTTACGCCTGATCCGCCTGAGCCCGCCTGATTCCGCCTGATCCCGCTCGCGGGGTCAGGTCAGGGGTGGCGGCGTTGCGTCCGAGCCGTCCAGCATCCCGCGGAGTCGCCCGGCGATGACGTCCCAGCGCCAGCGCTCTTCGACCCAGGCCCGGCCGGATCTGCCGAGCCGCTCGCGCAGTGCGTCGTCGGTGAGCAGCCGCGCGAGGGCGGCGACGACCTGGTCGACGGCGGTGCCGTCGACGACGTAACCGGTCTCCCCCTCCCGCACCGCGTCCGGCGACCCGCCGCTGTTGCCCGCCACCACCGGCAGGCCGGTGGCGTTGGCCTCCAGGTAGACGATGCCGAGCCCCTCGACCTCGAGGCCACCTCGCCGGGTGCGGCACGGCATCGAGAAGACGGTGCCGGCGTCGTAGTGGGCGGGGAGCTCCTCCCACGGCACGGATCCGGTGAACACGACGTCGCGCTCCACCCCCTGCTCACGGGCGAGCCGCTCCAAGGTCGGCCGCGCCGGCCCACCCCCGACGATGAGCAGCGCCACGTCCGGTACATGCCGCTGCAACGCGGGCAGCGCCCTGATGAGGACGTCCTGCCCTTTGCGCGCCACCAGGCGGCTGACGCAGACGACGACGGGACGCTCGCCGAGGCCGTGCCGTCGCCGGATCTGCTCGCCACCGGAGCCGGGGCGGAAGACCGAGGAGTCGACGCCGCTCGGTAGCTGCGCCATCGTCGCCCGCGGGCCGAGCGCCGGGGCCAGGCGGGAACGGGTGTATTCGCCCAGGTAGGTGACGACGTCGGTGGTCGACCCGATGCGACGCAGCGCCTGCCGTGCCCCCGGCAGCAGAGCCCAGCCGACCTCGTGACCGTGGGTCGTCGCCACGGCGCGCCGAAGCCCGACACCGGCTTTCAGTAGTGGCGCGGCAAGCAGTGCCAGTGGTGCGGCTGCGCCGAACCAGACCGCGTCACACCCGTGCTCCCGAGCGAGCGCACACGCCTGGCGGTAGGCGCCGGGGGTCGGGAGCAGCAGCGACGAGCGGTGGCGGACCACCGGGAACGGCTGCGCGGCATCGAAAGCCGCCGAACCCGACCACGCCGAGGCGTAGACCACGACTTCCGAAGGGTCGAGCCGGGACGCGAGGGCATGGACGAAGGCCTGGATGCCACCGGGGCGGGGTGGGAAGTCGTTGGTGACGACGAGAGCCTTCACCGCGACGACACCGGGACGAGGACTCGGCCGGAGCGACGGGCAGGCGGCACGCCCGGGATCGTACGGGGGCGCACTCAGCCTGCGGCACGTCGACGCATCGGTGGGCTCTCGCGTTCGCTCGGCACCAGACGAAGCGGCGGCAGCAGCCCGCCGTCGGCGAGCACGGCCAGCGCATGGCGCTCCTCGTCGTCGAGTTCCACACCCTGCGGCGGGGCCTCGAGCATCACGCTCAGCACGCAGCCGCCGCACGCGATGCCACGTCCGACGCAGGTGTCGCAGTCGATCAGCACGGTCGTCTCCTCTCGTTCCCCGACGGCGAGGCCGCGGGACGGCTCCGGAGCTTTCCGGAGAACGCGGCGAACGTTAGGACCGACGTCCGACATTTTTTTGGCGGCAGTGCTCGGGCACTCCTCGCCCGCAGCAAAGCGGCAGCGACCGGCGCGGCTTCAGGACCGCTCGAGCCGCGCCAACAGGGCTTCGCTCGCGAGGCACCGCGCGCCTGCGGCCCGGACCGCCGAGATGATCTCGCCGTCGTTGGTGACGACCGCGATCGGCCGACCGGCCGGCTCGGCCCGGACCAGCCGGACGAGGAGGTCGTCGGCGAGCTCGCCGACCGCACTGAACAGGACGCGCACCCCGCGTGGGATCGGCAGGGCGGTCGGTCGTGAGGTAGCCGCGGTGCCGTCGAAGACGCAGGTGATCTCCGCGCCGGGATTGCGGGAGGCCAACGCACCGAGCCCGCTGACGAGCCGGGCGCGCTGCGATTCGAGGGTGGAGTCCGGATAGCCGGTCTTGGTGACGTTGTAGCCGTCGACGAGCAGATGCACCCGAGGCGCGGTGAGCACCCCGTCCACGAGCGCGCCGTCGGTCGGTGCCTGGCCGCGGGCGGCGAAAACCGCTGCCAGCGGGTCTCCGGCGGTCCCGGCCCCGCTCGCAGCCGCGACCACGTCCGCCGGGTGGTCGACGACGAGCGGCAGGTCGAGCTCCCGTCGCAGGCCTGCGGTGGCCGAGAGAACCGTGTCGAGCAGGACCCGCAGGCGGACGGTGTCCAGTCCCCGGGCCTCGCGGGCCGAGCGCTTGGCGGTGCCCAGCGCGGTCTCCAACTCGGTCAGCCGACCCCGGAGGCGGCGCAGCTCGGCGTCGGCCTCGCGGGCGGCCTGGGCTGCGGTCTCCTGCTCGACCGCCAGCCGCGCCGACGTCTGCCCCCGGGCGGCGCTGAGGTCCGCGGCCGACCGGGCCGCAGCGGCCTCCGCGCTCCGAAGCCGCCGACGGAGGTCCTCGGCGTCCGCCCGCGTCTCGGCGAGCTCGGCCCGCACTCGCGCGAGCTCCGCCTTGTGTCCGTTGCGGAGGTCGGCGACCTCGCGCCGGAGCCGGTCGAGCTCGCCCACCTCCTCATCCCGGCTCGCGCGGTTCGCCTCCTGCGACACCTGCTCGGACAGGTCACGCCAGGCCGGGGCGTCGAGCACATATGCCACAGCGGCGAGGTCGACCGGCGAGGCGGCGGCCGGACGCCTGCCGTCGTCGACGGCCGCGGCCAGATCGGGTTCGGTGCTGCGGACGTGACCGCTGACCATCGTCCGGAACGCGTCGTCGGTCTCGAGCGCGCGCGCCAGCGCGCTGCCTCCCAGCCGTAGCTGCTTGGCCGGGGTGAAGCGCCGGACGGCGCGCAGGGAGGCCGGGACGTCGGCCTCCGGCGCCGAGCGCAGGGCCGCGGCGGCAAAGGCCAGCACCGCGGAGCGGACCGCGGGAGCCAGCACGACCGACGAGGTCTCCTCGAAGGCAGCGCTCATCGTCGGTCACCTCCGGTCCGTGGTGGTGCAGGGTCTACCCGGGGCGCCTTGTATCAGGCGCTACCCGACGCTCCGTCCGCGTCGGCCGACATGATCATGGCCGTCCTAGCCATCCTCACGGCGGGGTCGACGATTCGAGGGCTTCGCGGATCCGCCGCTGCGCCTCGTCGAGGGCCGCCGGGTCGGGGTCGGTGTCGGCCCGGTCGAAGCGCACCTCGGCCTCGCTGTCGATCGGCACCAGGTGCACGTGCACGTGTGGGACCTCCAGGCCGAGCAGCAGCGCGGCGACGCGACCGGGCGAGAACGCGGCGTCGATCGCCCTGCCGACGGTGTGGCAGGCCGCCCACAACGCCGCCACCTCGGCTGGGGTCAGGTCGAGCCACGACGCGACCTCCCGCCGCGGCACCACGAGGGTGTGGCCCGGCTTCAGCGGCGCGATGGTCAGGAAGGCGACGACCGACTCGTCGGTGTGGACGAACCGGCCGGGCAGTTCCCCGTCGATGATCTTCGTGAAGACGCTGGCCATGCGTCAGCAAGTTACCGGCCTCGGTCGGCGCCGTCCCGACCGGCTCCCCGGTCACCTCCGCTGGTCCCTCCCCGGGACACGGGCACGACGTCCCCGGAATTGTCGGAGGGCTCTCCTACCGTCCGGCCCATGACCGCAGCACTCGACGCGCAACTCCGCACCTCGTCCGTCCTCGACCTGGCCACCACACCAGGCGGCGGCGGTGCGGGAGGCGCACGTCCGGTCGGACGCCCGCATCAGGGAGCCTTCGACGAGCTGCTCGACGTCTCCTCCCGGCTGCTGCGGGAGACGACCTTCGTCGTCGTCGACCTCGAGACCACGGGCGGGTCGGCCGCGTCGTGCGAGATCACGGAGATCGGGGCGGTCAAGGTCCGCGGCGGCGAGATCCTCGGGGAGATGCAGACGCTGGTGCGCCCAGCCACCGCGATCCCGGCCTTCATCGCCGTACTGACCGGCATCACCGACACCATGGTCGCGACGGCCCCGCGTCTGGAGGCGGCACTCCCGGCGTTCCTCGAGTTCGCCCGCGGTGCCGTGCTCGTCGCGCACAACGCGCCCTTCGACCTCGGGTTCCTCAAGGCCGCCTGCACCCGCGTCGGCGTGGCGTGGCCGGCGGCGGAATCGCTCGACACCGCACGGCTGGCCCGGCGCGTGCTGACCCGCGACGAAGCGCCGAACTGCAAGCTGGCCACCCTCGCGCAGCTGTTCCGGGCCACCGAGCCGCCCTGCCACCGGGCGCTGGCCGACGCCCGCGCAACCGTCGACGTGCTCCACGGGCTGTTCGAGCGCCTCGGCAACCTCGGCATCCATACCGTGGAGGAGCTGCAGGCCTTCAGCGCCCTGGTCCCCCAGGCCGTCCGCCGTAAGCGCCACCTCGCCGACGGACTGCCCTCGGCGCCAGGTGTGTACCTGTTCCGGGACGGCCGCGGCCAGGTGCTCTACATCGGGGTGTCCCGCAACCTGCGCAGCCGGGTCCGCTCCTACTTCACGGCCAGCGAGCCACGGGCCCGGATGGCCGAGATGGTCGGCATCGCCGAGAGCGTTGACGCCGTCCCCTGCGCCCACGCCCTCGAGGCGGAGGTCCGGGAGCTGCGGCTGATCGCCGAGCACAAGCCGCGCTACAACCGGCGGTCCCGGTTCCCGGAGCGGTCGATCTTCCTCAAGCTCACCGTCGAGCCCTTTCCCCGCATCTCGCAGGTCCGGCAGGTGCGGCCCGACGGCGCGGTCTATCTCGGGCCGCTGGGTTCGCGCCGCACCGCCGAGCTGGTCACCGCCGCCGTCCACGAGGCCTTCCCGCTGCGGCAGTGCACCGACCGGCTCTCCCTCCGCACCCGTTCACCGGCCTGCGTGCTGGCGGAACTCGCCCGCTGCGGCGCCCCGTGCGACGGCCGGGAGAGCCCCGAGGCCTACGCCGTGCACGTCGGTGCCGCCCGCCGCGCCTGGGAGGGTGATCCCGAGCAGCTCGTCTCGCGGCTCAAGCAGCGGATGGCCTCGCTCGCGGAAGCCGGTCGCTACGAGGAAGCCGTCACCCACCGCGACCGGCTGGCGGCATTCGTACGCGTCGCCTCACGGCTGCAACGCCTCACCTCCCTGACGTCGATCACGCAGCTGGTCGCCGCGGCACCCGACGGTTCAGGTGGATGGGAGCTCTCGGTGATCCGCTCCGGGCGGTTGGTCGCTTCGGGCGTGGCACCGCGCGGGGCCGCGGTACGTCCGTTCCTCGCCGCCCTCGTCGCGACCGCCGAGACCGTCGAGCCCGGGCCGGGCCCGCTGCCGGCGACCACCGCGGAGGAGACGGAGTGCATCCTGCGCTGGCTGGACCGTCCCGGCACCCGGCTGGTGGAACTCGACGGCTCCTGGCGCTCGCCCGCCTTCGGCGCCGCGCGCTTCCGTCCATTGGTAGACGCGGGGTCGGCCGGCAGGCGGCCCGGCAGCCCGTCGGAGGACCGGCGCGGGCTCCGGCCCCAGAGCCGCCCCGCGCGAGCCGAGCTGCGATAGGGGTCCGCGTGGACAGGCGCCGACATGGATACCTTCAGTCTCGTCGCATCCCGACCGCCCGAGGGAGAACGCGTGGTCACGGCAGTTGTGCTCATCACCGCATCGGTCGAGCAGATCCCTGAGCTCGCCCAGCAGATCGCCGAGCTCGACGGGGTGAGCGAGGTCTACTCGGTCACCGGGGAGATCGACCTGGTGGCCATGGTCCGGGTCCGCAAGCAGGAGCAGATCGCCGAGGTGATCGCCGACCGGCTCACGAAGCTCCCGGGGGTCAAGCGCACCGAGACGCTGATCGCCTTCCGCACCTACAGCCAGCACGACCTCGACGCGGCGTTCAGCATCGGCGTGGAAGACGCCGACTGAAAGGCGCGAAGAACGCTGCAGCGCCGGCTTCAGCGCCTGCGGCGACGGAAGTACGCGAGGGCGAGGCCCAGCACGGCCGCTGCGACGACGACGGTGATCACTAGAGGTCGGCGGGATCCCTTGGTGCCGACAAGCGAACCCACGACTCCGCCGTTACCGTCGCCCGAGACCAGCGGGATCCGCAGTACCGGGGAGTCGACCCCCTCGCTGGAAACCAGCAGCGCGCGTCCGTCCGCCGTGAAGGCGACGGACTCGCCCTGCGGTTGCGGCGGCAGGCTGACGGTCCGCGGCGGCGCGAGCAGGGCTCCGACCAGGTCGTCGCCGACCACGGGGTAGAGGTAGGCGCCGAGGTAGGTCCGCAGCACCACGAGGCGACCGTCAGGTGAGACCGCCCCGCCGGTGATCGCCGAAAAGGTCCCGCCGGCACCCGGGGCGTTCAGCTCGCCGTGGCCGATCAGCGGGACCGCCGCGGGCGGTGCACTCGTGCCGGGCGTGGCCGGCCGGCCGGGAGCCGCGTAGATGCGCGGCTTGCTCGTGGAACCCTTGGTCACGACCACGACCTGACCCGATGGCGCGACGAGCACGGCCTCGGCGTCGTGCGGCTCGTCGGGGTAGGAGAACCGGAA
>JAVEDQ010000397.1 GCA_030840885.1 Frankiaceae bacterium | reverse complement strand
GGGTGAGCGTCGAGTTCCGCAACTCCACGTGGATGACGGAGGAGAACCGGGCCGAGACGCTCGACTTCCTGCGCTCCTACGGTCTGACCTACGTCTGCGTCGACATGCCGCAGGGCTTCACGTCGTCCATCCCGCCGGTGCTCGACGCGACCGCGGAGCTCGCGGTGCTGCGCTTCCACGGCCACAACGATGAGGGCTGGAACAGCGGCGACATCTACAAGCGGTTCGGCTACCTCTACTCGGAGGACGAGATGCGCGACTGGGCACCGAAGGTCGTGCAACTCGGTGAGCAAGCCGGCGAGACGCACGTGCTGCTGAACAACTGCTATCGGAACTACGCGCAGATCAACGCCCGGCAGCTCGCCGACATGTTGTAGGTGGTCCCGTCGTCGAACCGTGCCGCAGCACTCCTACGACGAGGGCGTCCTTCCAGCGCTTGAGCACCTGTGGTGTCTCCCGGCGGTCTCGCAGGATTTGAAGTTGCGGGCTCAAATAAACGGAGAAGCGCTCAATCAAACTCCTTCCTGCAGCTCAGGCCCAGGTGCGGGCTATGTCGTTGTGACCCCGTTGATGAAGCTTGCGGGGGCTCACATGTTGTCAAGGTGTCCATTAGGGCACCCCAAGCATTCCCAAAGGTACTAGCACTACTTCTTCTCTCAAGCCGGAGAGTCACTCCGGGCTGCGGACTTGGGGGGCGAGATGCAGCTACCAGACGGTCCAGGGCGTCGAGCACCGGTTCGCAGGTTCGACGAGAAGGAGCTTGAGATGTCTACGCACGAGCACACAGCGGGGGCGCCCCGGTTGAACGTCAGTCGATGGGCATATCGACTGCTGATGTTCGCCGCTGCCGTCCAGCTGGGGCGAGCACTCCTTGGGGTGAACGTCTCTGCGGTTGCTGTCTGTGGGGTGGCCGCCGCCGTCGCAGCCCTCGCGGTCTCGGCCAGCGCCCTGCGGCGCTCCGGTCCCGCCGCCTGGTCCCCCGGCACGGTGGCCGCCGCCGCCCTGCTGGGCGTGCATATCTGGTCGTTGACCGTGGACGCTCCCGGGGCGAGCGGCACGTGGGGCACCGTCGGCAGCGCCGCAGCGGTCGGTTACCTGGCGATCTCCGCCTATGCCGCCGCCGTGCGTCGCTCTGCCCGATGGGCACCGGTGTTCACCGCCGGCATCCTGGTCGGCGGGCTGCTGGCGCCCCTGCCGGCACTCGCCTGGGGCACCGGCGGCACCGGCGGTACTGGCGGCACCGGCACGACCTGTGCGAACAGCGGCTGCACCACACCGTTCGCGGTGCCGTTGCCGATCCCGCAGACCCTTACTCCGACCAGCACCGATGCCACCACCGACAACTACACGCTGAACGAGCAGCAGGCCAACCTCAGCGTCATCCCGGGCAAGACCACCCCGATGTGGACCTACAACGGGACGTGGCCGGGGCCGGTCATCAAGTCCACTGCGGGTCGGCAGGTCAAGGTGCACGTGGTGAACAACCTCGGCATCAGCACCACGACCCACCTGCACGGCGCTCACGTCGCCCCGTCCTCGGACGGCGTACCCACCGACCTGGTCGCCCCGGGCCAAGCCCGCGACTACGTCTACCCGAACACCGGCGAAAGCGCCCGCACGCAGTGGTACCACGACCACAGCAACGACCAGACCGGCAAGAACGTCTACATGGGCCTCGCCGGGATGTACCTGATCGGCGACAGCCAGGAGCAGGCGCTGAACCTCCCCAGCGGCGCCTACGACGTCCCCCTGGTCATCCAGGACCGGAGCTTCAACGCCGACGGCACCCTCAAGTACGCGCCGACCGACAGTGACTACCGGACCGGCTGGATGGGCGACACCCTGTTCGTCAACGGGGCCCCGCAGCCGTACTACCAGGTCTCCGCCCGCAAGTACCGGTTCCGGGTGCTGAACGGCTCCAACGCCCGCTACTACAGCTTCTCGCTGTCGAACGGCGCGAACCTGACCCAGGTGGGCACGGAAGCGGGTCTGCTCTCCAAGCCCTACCCGCAGACGTCGATCAAGCTCGCCCCCGGCGAACGGGCCGACGTCGTGGCCGACTTCAGCGCCGTTCCCGCCGGGTCCTCGGTGACCCTTCGCAACGATCAGGGCTGGAACGGCGCGACCGACATCATGCGCTTCGATGTCGGCAGCAAGGTGACCGACACCAGCACGGTGCCGGCCACGCTGCGGCCGTTCACCCCGCTCGCCGCGTCCGCGGTGACCACCCGCCGGACCTTCACCATCGACCAGGACCGTAGCAGCGGCATGTGGACCTTCAACGGCCAGATGTACGACCCGAACCGGACCGACGCGACTGTCCCCCTCGGCGCCACCGAGGAATGGACCTTCGACAACCGCTCCGGGCAGGACCATCCCATCCACAGCCACGACATCAACTTCCAGGCGGTCAGCGGCACCTCGACCACGGGACCGAACGCCGAATGGAAGGAGACCATCAACGTGCCGTCCTGGTCGAGCGTCACCTACCGCGTCTCATTCCCGGACTACAAGGGCACCTACGTGTTCCACTGCCACATCCTCGAACACGAGGACCACATGCTGATGGGTCAATTCAAGGTCGTCTGACCCCTCGCCGGTCCCACAACCACACGATGGCCGGCCTCCACCCAACAAGCGTTGGAGGCCGGCCATCTCGGTTTGTCAGGGACAAGAAAACGAACTCCGCCGACCCTGCCGCGATTCCGACTTGTCCAGCCTTCAGGCTCGACGGGGCCCGAACGGCGAACGTGTGTGGAGTCGCGCCACAGCGAGAGCCGCCGTTACCGTCGAGCCGTGACGGTCGCCCGCTCGATTCTGCTGTTCGTCCTCGCGGCGGTTGCCGAGATCGGCGGCGCATGGCTGATCTGGCAGGGCCTGCGTGAGCACCGCGGGGTGCTCTGGGTCGGGGCGGGCGTCGTCGCGCTCGGCCTCTACGGCTTCGTCGCCACCTTGCAGCCCGATCCGAACTTCGGCCGGATCCTCGCGGCCTACGGCGGGGTGTTCGTGGCGGGGTCTCTGACGTGGGGCGCGGTCGTCGACGGATACCGGCCGGATCGCTACGACCTGAGCGGGGCTGCGATCTGTCTCGTCGGCGTGGCCGTGATCATGTACGCCCCGCGGTCCGGCTGAGGCTCCCGGCACCGGGCATGAGTCCTGCTACCGAACCTGCATCCTGAGGAGAGCTGTGACCGAAGCCGTCACCGAGAGCGTCACCCGCACCGTCGGCCCCACCACCACCGTCGAGTTCTGGTTCGACCCCATCTGCCCGTTCACCTGGTTGACGTCGCGCTGGGTTGTCGACATCGCCGCCCGGCGTGGCCTCACCATCGACTGGAAGCTGATGAGCCTCGGCGTGCTCAACAACGGCGTCCTGGCCGCGGACGAGGGTCCGCTGGCCGAGGCGGCGGCGGCGCTGCGGACACTGCTCGCGGCCGAGGACATCGGGGGCCAGGAAGCGGTCGCCCGCCTCTACACCCTGCTCGGCACCCGCAAGCACGACAGCGGGCAGGACTGGACGCCGGAGGCGATCCGCGAGGCCGTGATCGACGCGGGTCTGACGCCTGAGATCGCGGATGCCGCGACCTCTCTGGAGCTGGACGCGCGGATCGAGGCCAGCCACGCGGAGGGCCAGCAGCGCGCCGGCATGGAGATCGGCAGCCCGATCCTGTCGCTCAACGGGGGACGAGGCTATTTCGGCCCGGTGCTGAGCGACGTGCCGGCGGGAGAGGACGCCGAGCGGTTGTTCGACGCCGTCGCGCTGCTCGCTTCCGTCGCGACCTTCAGCGAGATCAAGACTTCCCGCTGATCGTGGCTCTCCGACCGGCTCCGCGAGCGGCGGGACGGCGGCTCTCGACGATCCCGGCGCCCGCGCTGGTGATGGGGGCCGTCGTCTCCGTCCAGACCGGTGCGGCGCTGGCGAAGAGCCTGTTCGCCCAGCTCGGTCCCACGGGCGCGACCGCACTGCGGTTGAGCTTCGCGGCGGTGGTACTGCTCGTCGTCATCCGTCCCCGGATCCCCGACCGGGGCCGGCTGCTCGTCGTCGGCTACGGCCTCGCGCTCGGCTGCATGAACCTGAGCTTCTACCTGGCGCTGAGCCGGATCCCGCTCGGGGTCGCCGTCACCGTCGAGTTCCTCGGCCCGCTTGCCGTCGCCCTCGGCGGTAGTCGGCGACCGCGCGACTTCGGCGTCGCCGTGCTCGCCGCCGCCGGGATCCTGTTGCTGGCCCGTGGCGGGGCGGGGCACGTGGACCTGGCCGGTGTGGGGCTCGCCGCGGTCGCCGGCGCGTGCTGGGCGGCCTACATCCTGCTCTCGTCCGCGGTCGGCAAGCAGCTCGCCGGCGCGACACCGCTGGCCCTCGCGATGGTGGTCGCGGCCGCTGTCACCGTGCCGTTCGGGGCGGTCGAGGCGCTGCACGCCAGCCCGCTGCTGCTGCTCGCCGGAGCTGCGGTCGGCCTGCTCTCCAGCGTCATCCCGTACAGCCTCGAGCTGCAGGCGCTGCGGAGCCTCACGCCGCGGGTGTTCGGCGTGCTGCTCAGCCTGGAACCTGCGGCCGCCGCCCTGGCCGGGCTGCTGTTCCTCAACGAGACCCTTGCCGGACGGCAGTGGCTGGGCATCGCCTGCGTGGTCGTCGCGTCGGTGGCGGCGACGTTGTCGGCGCGGCAGAGCCCGGTGCCGGCGACCCCGTAGGCCGGTTC
>JAVEDQ010000396.1 GCA_030840885.1 Frankiaceae bacterium | reverse complement strand
GCATCAGCCGAGCCTCCATCGTTGGCCGCCGGCGGTGTCCTCGACTTGGATCCCGCCTTCGGCGAGCTGATCGCGGATGAGGTCCGACGTCGCGTAGTCCTTGTCTTGCCGGGCCTGCGCCCGCCGGGCCAGCGCGACCGCCACGGCGGTGTCCAGCGCGGGACGCAGGTCGGAGCCGGGGTCGGGCCACTGCGAGACCGGATCGAGCCCGAGGGCGGCGAGCATGCGGCGCACCACCCGGACGTAGGCCCCGCGCTCGGAACCCTCGGCCTTGTTGCCCGTCGAGACCGCTGAGAAGATGACCGCGAGCGCGCGCGGGACGGCCAGGTCGTCGTCCATCGCTTCGGCGAACTCGTCCCACACGCCGGGCGGCTCGTCCGAGGGCTCGTCGAGCTGGACGTCCACGTCGACGCTGCGGCAGAAGGTCTCGAGCCGCTGGTAGCCAGCGGCCGCCTCCTGCAGCGCTTCGCCGCTGTACTCCTGGGTCGACCGGTAGTGCCCCGAGGCGAGGTAGAAGCGGAGCTCCGCGGGCCGCACCGTGTCGAGCGCGTCCTGGACGCGGAAGAAGTTGCCCACCGACTTCGACATCTTCTCGCCGCGGGTGGTGAGCATGCCGCCGTGCAGCCAGTGCTGCGCCATCTCGTGCGTGCCGGCCGAGCCGCCCGCGTTGCCTGAGCCGTAGGTCAACGCGGTCTGTGCGCGCTCGTTCTCGTGGTGCGGGAAGACGAGGTCCAGCCCGCCGCCGTGCACGTCGAAGCCCTCGCCGAGGTACTTCGCGGCCATCGCGCTGCATTCGAGGTGCCAGCCCGGCCGACCGGGGCCCCAGGGCGTGTCCCAGCTCGGCTCGCCCGGCTTGTAGGCCTTCCAGAGGGCGAAATCCCGGGGGTCGCGCTTGCCGTCGTCACCCTCGGGCGAGGCCTGGACGCTGTCCGGCCGCTGCCCCGACAGGGCGCCGTAGTCGGCGAAGGCACCGACGGAGAACCAGACGCTGCCGGCCGACGGGTAGGCCGCGCCCGCGTCGACCAGTCGCGCGATCATGGCGATCATCTCGGGGATGTGGCCCGTCGCCCGTGGCTCGACGGTCGGGGCCAGGACGCCGAGCACGTCGTAGGCCCGGTTGAACTCGCGGGTGTAGCGCTCGGCGAGGGCCCAGGGCGTCACACCTTCGGCCGCCGCGTTCTCGATGATCTTGTCGTCGACGTCGGTCACGTTGCGCACCAGCGTGACCTCGTAGCCCGAGAGCGTCAGCCAGCGCCGCAGGACGTCGAACGCGACCGCCCCCCGGACGTGCCCCACGTGGGGGGGGCCCTGCACCGTCGGACCGCAGACGTAGAGCCCGGCCTGCCCGCTGACCCGTGGGGTGAACGGGAAGACGGCTCGGCGCCGGGTGTCGTAGAGCTGCAGGGCCACGCTCAGAGTTTACGGAGCACCCTCTGACTCCCGAACACCTTGGCTACGGACGACGAGCGCGGTGGCGATGGCGGCCAGCCCTTCACCGCGGCCGGTGAGCCCGAGGCCATCGGTTGTCGTCGCGGTGATCGACACCGGTGCGCCGACGGCGGCCGTGAGCGCGGCAGTGGCCTCCTCGCGCCGCGGGCCCAGGCGCGGACGGTTCCCCACGACCTGGATCGCGACGTTGCCGACCTGCCATCCCGCCTCGGCAAGCAACCGGACCGTCTCGGTCAGCAACGCGACGCCGGCTGCGCCCGACCAGCGCGGGTCGGCGGTGCCGAAGGTGCTGCCGAGGTCGCCCAGGGCCGCTGCGGAGAGCAGGGCATCACACGCGGCGTGGGCCGCGACATCGCCGTCGGAGTGCCCGGCCAGCCCGGTCTCGCCGGGCCAGAACAACCCGGCGACGTGCAGCGGGCGCCCGGCCTCGAACGGATGGACGTCGGTGCCGATGCCGACGCGGATGTCGGGGAAGCCGCTCATCGGGAGGCCTCGCCGGCGAGCACGGCGAGGCGGGCCTCGGCCCGGCCGAGGTCGGCCGGCCGCGTCACCTTGAACGCGTCCTCGGCGCCGTCGATCACGAGCACCGGGATGCCCAGCAGCTCCAGCAGCCCCGCGTCGTCGGTCACCGGGGAGTCGAGCGGCACCTGCGCGTGGGCGCGCTCGAGCACATCCCGACGGAAACCCTGCGGGGTCTGGATGGCCCGCAGCGCACCGCGCTCGTGCGTGGCGACGACGATGCCGTCGGCGTCGACCTGCTTGATGGTGTCGGTCAGGGGCAACCCCGGCACGACCCCCAGGTACCCGGCGTGAACCGCGCCGACCACGGCGTCGGCAAGGCTGCTGGGCGCCAGCGGGCGCGCGGCGTCGTGGACAAGGACCACGTCGACGTGGTCGGGAAGGGCCGCGAGCGCCGCAGCCACCGAGGCCCGCCGGTCGGCACCGCCGACGACGGTCCGCACGCCGAGCTCGGCCGCGGTGCGGTCCTGCTCGCCGTCGGGGACGGCGACCACGACGAGGTCCACCTGCGCCGCGGACTGCAGGCGCGCCACGGCCTGGGCGAGCAGCGTCGTCCCCCCGAGCAGCCGGAGGGCTTTGGGTTCGCCGGGGCCGAGGCGCTCGCCGCGGCCGGCGGCGGGAACGACAGCGGCGACCGTCATCGACGATCCCGGATCATCGACAACCGCGGTTCACGGGTCGGTGGGAAAGGTCGGGCGACGGTCGCCGCGAAGTCGTTGTCGAGGTGGCGGATCAGCCGGCGAGGACCTCGTCGAGCATGGTCTCGGCCTTGTCCTCGTTCGTGCCCTCGGCCAGCGCGAGCTCGCTGACCAGGATCTGGCGCGCCTTGGAGAGCATGCGCTTCTCCCCGGCCGACAGACCACGCTCGCGATCCCGGCGCCACAGGTCGCGGACGACCTCGGCCACCTTGTTCACATCGCCCGAGGCGAGCTTCTCCAGGTTGGCCTTGTACCGACGCGACCAGTTGGTCGGCTCCTCGGTGTGCGGTGCCCGCAACACCTCGAAGACCCGCTCCAGGCCGTCCTGCCCGACGACGTCGCGGACGCCCACCATCTCGACGTTGTCTGCCGGCACCCGGACCGTGAGGTCGCCCTGGGCCACCTTCAGAACCAGGTAAAGCTTGTCGACGCCCTTGATCTTCCGCGTCTCGATTGCCTCGATGTGTGCTGCCCCGTGATGGGGATATACGACCGTCTCACCGACAGTGAAAGCCATGAGTGTGTTGCCCCTTCCGCCGTGATCAGGATAACACGCAGGTATCTACGCAGGTCAGGGGGTGGACAAAGAGCCCCTGTGGTGCTCCTGGGTGTCAAGCCCGACCAGGAGGCCCCTGCGGTGTTTCGAACCTCTAATCTACGTGTGCTTTCCCCGGACCCGTCCCGCGGACCCCTGCAACGGCCGTCGCAACGATCTTCCACCCGTTCGGAGCACTCCAGGCCGTCGGTCTCCAGTGGCCGCGCGTGACGGTGCCGATGGCGGAGCAGCGAGCCTTTCCTGACTTCGTCGCCAGCCTTCGGGTCGGGGTGTCGCTGGGGGTTTTGCCGTTGCCCTGACTGGGTGCACCATGGGGAGGTGGGTCTGCTCCCCCCTCCCCCGGACGACGAGGACCGGCGTCGCGCTGGCGACGACGGCTCTCGCGATGCCGCGCCCGTCACCGGCGCCGTGCAGCCGGACGACCCCCGCCTGGCCGGCGTCGTCGTCCCCGACGACCTCCGCGGTCTCGAGGCGGAGATCCTCGCGGTGCAGGCCGAGCTCGGCGTGGTCGTCCCCGCGCCGTCGCCCCTGGGGAGGTGGGACCGGTGGCGTGCCCGGCTGCGCTTGAAGTCCCGGCGGAACCGGTCGTCACGGCACGGGCTCGCGCCCGTCGACGGCAGCTGGCCGCCCCCCGGTGGCCTGGCCCGTTCGCTGCTGGTCGGCCCGGTGCTCGCATTCGTGCTGCTCAGCGTGGCCGCACTGGTCGCGCTCCTGCCGGCGTCCTCCCGGGGCACCGCGCCGGAATCGACGAGGGTCCCGGCTCTGGCCGCTCCGACCCAGGCCGTGGGCACCGTCGGCGGCCTGCTGCCCGACCTGACCCTGGGCGGCGCCGCAGGTCCGGTTCCGGTCCGGAGTCTGCGGCCAGCGGTCCTGCTGCTCGTCCCCGACCGGTGCGACTGCCCGGCCCTTGTGCACCAGGTGATGGGGCAGGTCGAAGAGTTCCCGGGCGTCAGCGCCGCGATCATCGGCTCCGGCTCGGCTGACCTCGCTCAGCTGGCGGTGGCCCGCGACGGTGGCAACGGCCGGCTGCCGGTCCTGGTCGACGGCGCCGGCAGCCTGGCCCGCACGTACCACGGTGGCCCGGCCGGTACCGTCCCGACGCTGCTGTTCGTCGCGCCGAACGGGCGGCTCACCAGCCCGCCGCTGGCTTTCATCCCGGGGAGCCGGATCGAGGCGCAGCTGCTGCCGCTCGTCCTGGCGCGCGCCTGACCGGTCCCGCCGCGGGCGGCCCGACCTCAGGCGGTCCGATCAGCCGTCCTCGGCCTGGCGGGGCAGCACCAGGAGCAGCCGCAGATCCACCAGGGCGTGGACGACGACGGGCAGCACGAGGCTGCCCGTGAGGACGAACAGGCCTGCCAGCCAGTAACCCGCGAGTCCGGTGAGCAGGACGCCGAGCGCGCCCTGGTAGGTGTGGGCCAGCCCGAACAGGACCGACGAGACGACCATGGCCACGCCGACCGAGGTCTGCGGGACGACCTCTGTGAGGTAGACGAGCAGGAAGCCCCGGAAGACGACCTCCTCGGCCACCCCGGCGGTCACGGCCACCGCCGCGAACAACCGCCGCTCCGCAGTCGTGCGCGGCAGCAGCGCGGCGACGGGGCGCAGCACCCGATCGCGCGCCGCCGGCCAGCGTCGCAGGAGCAGGGCCAGGCCGGCAGCCAGCGCCACGAGCAGTACGAGGCCGGGCGCGAGGTCGGAGAAGAACCGCACCTCGGGGGCGAGGCCCACGTCGGTGAGGGGGATGCCCGCGGCCACGAGGACGCCCAGGGCGAGCACGACCATCAGCCACTGCCGCGTGATGCTCGACCGGTAGGCCGCCATCCGCAGGCCGGGCCCGGTCGGCGGCGCCTCCTGCAACATGCGGTAGCGCATCCGGCCGGCGACCGGCAGGACCAGCGCGAGGTAGGCCACGAGCGCGCTCGCGGCCAGCAGCCCGAGCGTGGTCACGGTCACGCGCTCGATTCTCCGCCATCCCGGACGTGGCAGGCTCACGCGGTGGCTCCTGGGGCAGCTCGCTCGTCGCAGCGAAAGCGGCTGCGACAGCAACCGCGACAACAACCGCGACAGCGACCGCGACAACGACCGCGGTGGCGTACCGCCCTGGCCCTGGCCCGTTCCTGCCATCCCGAGCCGACACTCGCCGTCACGGCGGTGACGACCGCCCTCGCCGCCGCCGCCGGGCGGAGCGCGCCAGGCCTCGCCGCCACCGCCGCCGCCGTGCTGGCAGGCCAGCTGTCGGTCGGCTGGTGCAACGACGCCGTGGACGCCGAGCGCGACCGTCGGGTGGGGCGGCGGGACAAGCCGGTGGCCCGCGGCGAGGTGTCGCCCCGCCTGGTGGGCACGGCCGCCGGCCTCGCCCTGCTCGCGAGCGTCCCGCTCTCGCTGCTCTCGGGCTGGCGGGCGGCGCTGGTGCACCTCGTCGCCGTCCTGCTGGCGTGGGCCTACGACCTCGGCGGCAAGGCCACCGTCGTCTCGGTGGTGCCCTACGCCGTCTCCTTCGCCCTGCTGCCCGCCTTCGTCACGCTGGGCCTGCCCGGAGCGCCGTGGCCGCCCTGGTGGGTGGTTGCGGCAGGGGCCGCGCTCGGGGCGGGAGCGCACTTCGCCAACGTCCTGCCGGACCTCGACGACGACGTGGACACCGGCGTCCGGGGCCTGCCGCACCGGCTCGGGAGCAGGATCTCCTCGCTGGCCGCGGTCGGTCTGCTGGCCGGGGCCAGCACGATCCTCGTGGTCGCGCCCGGCCGCTTCGGCGACCCCGGCCGCGCCGTCCCGCCCTCCGGGGCTGCCGCTCTGGTCGTCGCCATCGCGGTCGTGCTCGGGCTCGGCGTCGGGCTCGGCAGCCGCACCGGTTCCCGGGGGCTGTTCCGCACCGCCCTGGTGCTGGCGCTGCTCGACGTCCTGCTGCTGCTGGCCCGCGGGGGCGCGCTGCGGTGAGACTGCTCGCTCGTCGGCCCGTGGAACCATGTCGACCCCGGATCGGGGCCACAATGGGGGAGTGCACCTCGGGACCGGCTCGCGCAGCGGCCACCACCGCCACGGCAGCATCGACAGCGGCGTCGAGTCCGGCGTCCGGTCCGGCGTCCGGCGAGGGCTGCTCCTCGCAGCCCTCGGAGCGCTCCTCGTCGCCCTGCTCGCGGCCTGTGGCGGCTCCACCGAGAAGGTCGCCTCGCTGTCGTCGGCCGACCCGAGCGGCCTGCGGGGCGTCCGGCCCGACGCGCCCTACCCGCGGCCGTCGTTCACGCTGACCGACACGGCCGGCAAGCCCTTCGACTTCGCCGCGCGAACCGGCGGACGGCCGACGATCCTGTTCTTCGGCTACACCGAGTGCCCGGACGAATGCCCCACCGCCATGGCCGACGTCGCGTCTGCGCTGCGCAAGGTGCCCCAGCTGCGGGACCAGGTCTCCGTGGTCTTCGTCACCACCGATCCCGCCCGCGACACCGGCGCGGTAACGCGGCGCTGGCTCGACCGGTTCGACGAGTCCTTCATCGGGCTCACCGGCACAGCGGCGCAGATCACCGCGGCCGAGCAGTCGTCGCACATCCCGCTCTCCAGCGAGACCCCGACGGCCGGCGGCGGTTACCAGGTCAACCACTCGTCCCTGCTGCTCGGCTACGGCGCCAACGACGTGGCCCGCGTCGTCTACCCTCCGGGCAGCAAGGTCTCCGACATCGCCTCCGACCTCCGACTGCTCGCCGAGAAGGATCCGCCCACGTGAGCGCAGTTGCCGTCCCCGCCCCCGTCGCCCCCGTCGCCGTCGCCACGACCGCGTCGCCGCGAACCCGGCGTCCGATTCAGTGCCTGGCCGCCGTCGCCGTCGCAGCCCTGGTGCCGCTCACGGCCTGTTCGTCCGGTATCAACGCGGAGACCTCGCGGGAGCGGCCGACGATCGACGGCATCGGCAGCGCGATCGGCCCGCTGAGCATCCGCAACACCTACATCGGCGGGCCGGCCGAGCAGGGCGCGAGCGTCCCGTTGCTGACCTCGATCTTCAACAACGGCACCGAGCCCGACCGACTCGTCAGCATCTCCTCGCCCGAGGCGGGCGCCGGCACGGTCCCGGCCGACACGACCCTTCCGCCGGGCGGCCAGCAGCTCTTCTACACCCCCGACAAGGTCGCGCGGCTGACCGGCGTCACCATTCCGGTCCGGGTCGGTGAGATCGTCCCGATCGTGCTGACCTTCGAGCGTGCCGGCGAGCTGCGGATGTCGGTGCCGGTGTCCCCGGTCGGCGAGGAGCTGCTCCGCGTTGCCGCACCGCCAGCACCGGCACCGCCGCCTCCGGCGAGCCCGGCTCCGTCCGCAGCGGCCCCCGCGGGCGCGTCGCCGTCCGCGGCAGCCCCGACGGGCGCGTCGCCGTCGCCCGGAGCCCCTGCGTCGCCCTCGCCGAGCGCCTCCCCGTCGATCACTCCCTGAGTTCGATCACGGTCTGAGCCGGCCCGAAGGTCCCCGCCCCCCGCAGCCGGGCGCGGGTACGGCCCGGCTGGCCGGAATTGTCGGAGGTGCCGCCTAACCTGCCGTCATGCCCCGCACCCCCGCCGTCGCGTACCGCTGCTCCGCCTGTGGCCTGGAGTCGGCGAAGTGGCACGGCCGGTGCTCGGGCTGCCAGGAGTGGGGCACCGTCGAGCAGGTGGCCCGTCCGACGGCGGCGCCCGGTCGCGTCGCCCGGGCCACCACGGCGCGGCCCGCGGTCGCCCTGCCCATCGCGGAGGTCGACGGGGCCCAGGCCACCGCGGTCAGCACCGGCTTCTCCGAGTTCGACCGGGTCCTCGGCGGGGGGCTCGTGCCCGGGTCGGTCGTCCTCGCCGCCGGTGAGCCCGGCGTCGGCAAGTCCACCCTGCTGCTCGCCGCCGCCGCGCGGCTGGCCGACGCCGGCTCGCGCGTCCTGTTGGTGACCGGCGAGGAGTCGCCGGCGCAGGTGCGCAACCGGGCGGCCCGCGTCGGCGCGCTCAGCCCACAGCTGTTCCTGGTCGCCGAGACCGACCTCGCGGTCGTGCTGGCCACGGTCGAGCAGGTCGAGCCCGACGTCCTGGTCGTCGACTCGGTGCAGACGCTCGCGAGCACCGAGGTCGACGGCATCGCCGGTGGGGTCACCCAGGTGCGGGAGTCGGCCGCGGCGCTGGTCGCGGCGGCGAAGAGCCGGGCGATGGCCACACTGCTGGTCGGGCACGTCACCAAGGACGGGTCCATCGCCGGGCCCCGGACCCTCGAGCACGTCGTCGACGTCGTCCTGCAGGTCGAGGGCGATCGCGGGTCGCCGCTGCGCATGGTCCGGGCGGTCAAGAACCGATTCGGCCCGACCGACGAGATCGGCTGCTTCACCCTCGGTGCCGACGGTGTCGCCGATCTGCCGGATCCCAGCGCGTTGTTCGTCAGCCGTGCCCCCGACCGCGATCCGGCGCCAGGCACCTGCGTGACGGCGACGGTCGAAGGCCGCCGTCCTCTGGTCGCTGAGGTGCAGGCGCTGGTGGCGCCGTCGGCCGGTGGCACGCCGCGGCGCGCGGTGTCCGGCCTGGACAGCTCCCGGCTGGCGATGATCCTGGCCGTGGCGCAGCGTCGGCTGTCCGCCCCGCTCGCGACGTCCGACGTCTACGCCGCGACCATCGGCGGGGTGCGGCTCACCGAGCCGGCGGCCGATCTGGCGATCGTGCTCGCCGTGGTCTCGGCGCTGCAGGACGAGGCGCTGCCGGGCGATCTCGTTGCGGTCGGGGAGGTCGGCCTCGGCGGGGAGGTCCGGCGGGTGTCCTCGGTCGAGCGGCGGCTCGCGGCGGCGGCGCGGATGGGCTTCCGTCGAGCGGTGGTCCCGGCCGGCACCTTCGAGGTCGGGGCGGTCCTGCCCGACCCCGAGCTCTCGGTCATCGAGGTGCCGGATGTGGCCACGGCCCTCGCCGTGGTGCTCTCCCGGCGGCCGGTCAATGCCGTTCCGAGTCCGGGAATTCGACGAATTACCGACGCGTCCTTCTCCACGGCAACGAGAAGACCTGGGACACGGAATAGACTCCTTTCGACGGCTCCACCGAAGGAGGCCGATGCCAGCACTTCCAGGTGATGACGTCCTGCGCGCCACACTGGCCGCCGTGGCACCCGGGACGATGCTCCGAGATGGTCTCGAGCGCATCCTGCGGGGTAACACGGGTGGTCTCGTTGTGCTCGGATACGACGAGGTCGTCGAGTCGCTGGCAACCGGTGGATTCGAACTCGACGTGGAATTCTCCGCGACCCGCTTGCGCGAGCTGTCGAAGATGGACGGCGCGGTCGTGCTCTCGACCGACCAGTGGCGCATCGTGCGTGCCGCCGTTCACCTCGTGCCCGACCCGACGATTCCCACGGACGAGTCCGGCACCCGCCACCGCACCGCGGAGCGCGTCGCGCGCCAGACCGGCCACCCGGTCATCTCCGTCAGCCAGTCGATGCGGATCATTGCGCTCTACGTCGACGGTCGGCGCTACGTGCTCGACGACTCGGCGGCCATCCTGTCGCGCGCGAACCAGGCGCTCGCGACCCTCGAGCGGTACAAGGCCCGGCTCGACGAGGTCGCCGGCACGTTGTCCGCCCTCGAGATCGAAGATCTGGTCACGGTCCGGGACGCGGTCGCCGTGGTGCAACGGCTGGAGATGGTCCGCCGTATCGCCGACGAGATCGACGCCTACGTGGTCGAGCTCGGCACCGACGGCCGCCTGCTCTCCCTGCAGCTCGAGGAGCTCATGGCCGGGGTGGAGACCGAGCGCGAGTTCATCGTGCGCGACTACGTGCCGTTCCCGGTGGGCCGCAAGGCGGCGACGCCCGAGTCCGTGCTGCTCGAGCTGTCGACGCTCTCGGCGACCGACCTGCTCGACCTCACCGTCATCGCGCGTGCCGTCGGCTACCCGGGTGGGGCCGACGTGCTCGACGGGCCGATCAGCCCGCGCGGCTACCGGCTGCTCGCCAAGGTGCCGCGGCTGCCGCGCCTCGTCGTCGACCGCCTCGTGGAACACTTCGGCAGCCTGCAGAAATTGCTCTCGGCCGGCATCGACGACCTGCAGGCCGTCGACGGTGTGGGGGAGACCCGGGCCCGTTCGGTCCGGGAGGGGCTGTCACGGCTCGCGGAGTCCAGCATCCTCGAGCGGTACGTCTGACCCCTGCCCGGGCGTCAGGACGCCGGGCCCGCCCAGCGGCCCAGCAGCAGGGCGACGGTCCCCACGGCGTCCGCGAGGTCGGCGTTCGCACCGGACTCTGCGGGGTCATCGATCATCTGCAGGAGCCGTCCCAGGGCCCGGACCGACGCCACGTCACCGAGCAGACGCGTCCCCTCGGTCAGCATGACGACGTCGCTACGCAGCTCGCTGGTCGCCGCGCTTCCGTCGGCCGAGGCGCCGGGACGGCAGGCCGCCAGCAGGCGGGGCAGTCGCATGCGCACCTCGCGGGCGAAGGCGCGGCGCAGCGACAGCACGGCCTCCGGTGGGAGGCTGGCCGCCGGGAAGTTCGCCGGGATGATCGCGCGGGAGGCCACCTCCAGCGGATCCACCGGACGTTCGGGATCGACCATGCTTCCTTGTCGGCCGTTCAGGGGTTCGCGACATCACTCGAACGGGGGAGAGGTCGCCCGACCGGGTGGTCGGACCGCCTCCGGCGTACTCCGACGCGCTAGGCGAGGCTGAAGGCACCGCCGTAGGCCACCGCGTGGCCCACGCTCGCGAGCAGCTCGTACTGCCCGGGGGGCAGCGCCTTGACCGAGGAGCAGCCGCCGGTGTTGGTCGTGCGGTCCCAGCCGAGCTTCAGCTCCTGCGCAGCGGACGGGGTGAGGTTCACCGGCCGCGCCGGCTTGTCGACGCAGTTGCTGCTCGTCCACGCCGGCTTGCCGGCGGAGAGCACCGTGATCGACGTCGCCGTCGGCCCGAGGTCGACGACACAGGGCTTGCTCCCCACGTCGACCAGCGAGAGGGTCAGCGTCGGTTGCACGCCGGCCGGGTAGCTCGTGGCGTCGCTGGTGACGCGCAGGGCCATGCTGCCGGGCTCGCAGGTCGTCGAGCGATCGATCGGTGTCGGGGAAGCGGTCGGGCTCGGCGGTGACGCCGACGCCGACGCCGGCGCTGCAGACGCTGCCGGCGCGGGCGGAGCAGCCGAGGGGGGCAGCGCTGCCGCGTCCGCGCCGCCGGCGAACGGACGCTCGGCCGCGGCCGGAGTCACCGAGTCCGGCCCACCGCCCCGGAGGAGCATCACCGCGAGCAGCAGCACCAGAGCGGCTACGGCCAGCACCGCCATCCGCCGTCGCCAGAAAACCTGCGCCTGGGCGTCGCCCGCCGGGTATCTCACCAAGTCCCACACCATCGTGGAGGCGATGCTAGGTCCCGACCACCGACGATCCTGGCATCGTGCGGGAGTGTCGTCGAACTCGCCCGAGCTCACACGGCTGGTTGACTGGTTCGCCGAGGTCCGCCGGGACCTGCCCTGGCGTGACCCCGCCGCGGGTGCCTGGGCGGTCCTGGTGAGCGAGGTGATGCTGCAGCAGACCCCGGTCGTCCGGGTGCTGCCGGTCTTCACGGCCTGGATGGCCCGCTGGCCCGACCCGGCGGCGCTGGCCGCCGTGCCGTCGGGCGAGGCGATCCGGGCCTGGGGGAGGCTCGGCTACCCCCGCCGCGCGCTGCGGCTCCACGAGGCGGCCCGACTCGTTGTGCAGCGACACGACGGGCAGGTGCCCGCCGACGTCGACGCGCTGCTCGCGCTGCCGGGCGTCGGCGGCTACACCGCTCGGGCGGTCGCCGCGTTCGCCCACGGGCAACGGCACGCCGTCATCGACACCAACGTCCGTCGCGTCGTCGCACGGTGGCGGCAGGGACGCGCGGACGCGGTCACCATGCCGCTGACGGCGGTCGAGGAGCTGCTGCCGCCTACCGCCTCCGAGGCGGTCGTGGTCAGCGCCGCCCTGATGGAGCTGGGTGCGCTGGTCTGCACCGCGCGGGGTCCGGTGTGCGGCGAGTGCCCGTTCCGGGAAAGCTGCGCGTGGCGGGCCGCTGAGTACCCGGCCGGCCCACCGCGCCGGAGCCAGGGCTACGCGGGCACCGACCGGCAGGTGCGGGGGCGGATGCTCGCGTTGCTCCGCGACGGCACCGCGGCCCGCGAGGAGTCCGACCTCCTGGCGGTGTGCACCGACCCCGTCCAGGCTGCGCGGGCGCTGGCCGGCCTGCTCGCCGACGGGCTGGTCGCGCGGCGGGCCGACGGGACGTTCGCGCTGCCAGGCTGAGCGCCTGTCGTGGGGAGCTCTGTCAGCGGTGATCGGGTCAGTCGCGCTCGAGCAGCACCGCGTACAGCGTCAGGCCCGGTCCGAAGGCCATGGCGACGACGGGGCCGGGCTCGTCGGGCAGCCGGTCGAGCACCAGCAGCACCGTGGCCGAGGAACAGTTGCCGAACTGGTCGAGCACCTCGTAGCTCGGGGCCATCGCCTCCGGCGGAAGCTCGAGCTGTTCGCCGACGACCTCGAGGATGCGGCGGCCGCCGGGGTGCACCGCCCAGGCGGTCACATCGGCAGGGGCCAGACCGTGCGGGGCGAGCAGCTGGTCGCGCACCACCGCACCGACGTGGCGTTCCAGCACCTTCGGCACCCGCGGGGACAGCCCCATCCGGAAGCCGAGGTCGGTGACGTCCCACGTCATGTGGTCCGAGGTCGTGGGGTCGGTGACGGCGACGACGTCCCGGATCCGCAGCCGACGCCGGGTGTCGACGCGCTCCGACGGTGTCGGCGCGCCACCGGGCTGGACGACGATGGCGGCGGCGGCGTCGGCGAACAGGGCGTGCGCGACGACCTGGCCGAGGTCCGAGGTCGCGGGCTGCACGTGCAGCGACGTCAGCTCCAGGCAGAGCAGCACCGCAGGGCGGTTGCGAGCGGTGACGAAGTCCGACACCGCGCCCATGCCGGGCAGGGCGGCGTAGCAGCCCATGTGACCGATCATGAGGCGCTGCACCGTCGGCGCCATGCCCAGGTCGCGGGCCAGCAGGATGTCGAGGCCGGGGGTGCTGTAGCCGGTGCAGGTGACGACGGCGAACAACCCGACCTCGGCGGCGTCGAGGCCCGCGGCGGTGAGGGCTTGCTCCACGGCACGCCGGCCGAGCGGCATCGCTTCGCTGACGAAGCGCTCCATGCGCGCCCCGGTGCCCCAGGTGCTGACGTCCTCGACCCGCGGGTCGACGGCGCCGTGGCGTCGGGTGACGCCGGCGGAGGCGAAGATGCGCCGGGCCACCGCGCCGGTCCTCGGGATGCAGCTGCTGTAGTGCGCGGCGAAGAAGTCGCGCCACAGCCCGTCCTGATCCATCTCGCCGGGGAACGCGGCACCGAATCCGGTGATGGCGGGCAGTGCCGAGACGGCCGGTGTCACGACCAGGTCCGCGGCGAGGTCGGACTGCGGCTGGTCGAGGACGGTCACGAAGAGGCCTCCTTGATGCCGTGGCCCTGGAAGAGACCGGCAGTGGATCGGGTGGACGAGAGATGCACGGCCGGCAGCGGCTCTGCCGAACCTGGCCGGCGACGTCGCGCCGACCGCGCCCAAGCCCACCTTAGGTAGGGCAGGACCGCAGGGCGCAAGCCCATCAGCTGCAGCGTGACGCCGTGGCGGGCGAATTCGGTCCGCAGCCGGTGGCGGTCGACGAACAGCGCCGGGTCGTGGATGCCGGGCGGTGGCCCACCGGGGATCCGTTCCGCGATCGTGACCGACGACAGCCGACCGAACAGGGTGTCCGCGATGGTGTCGATCACGACCCGGCCGCCGGGGCGCAGCACCCGGCAGACCTCCCCGACGACGCCGGCGAGGTCGGCTACGTGCTCGAGCACCTCGCCGGCGACGACGACGTCCGCGGCGGCGTCCCGGAGCGGCAGCAGAGTGGCGTCGCCCTGGACGGCCTTCACCCCCCGGTCGCGGGCCACCCGCAGCCCCGAGGCGGACAGGTCGATCCCGACGTGTGTGTAGCCACGGGCCTGCGCGTGGGGGGCGAACAACCCGCCGCCGCACGCCACGTCGACGAGCAGCTCGCCGGAGTGTCGGGCGGGCGGGACAAGGGCAGCACGAGCCTCCGCGAGCCAGTAGAGCATCGCGAAGGCCCCGTTCGGGTCGCGCCAGGCGTCGACCAGGTCGTCGTACTGCCGCACGTCGTTCAGCGGGTACGGGCTCACCCTGGCCTCCCTACCCAACCTGCCGACCTGACCCGCCGGGGACGCTTTGGAACGCGAAGAGCCGCTGCCGTCCGAAGACGACAGCGGCTCTCGCGGTGCTGTCAGGTGCTGGTGACCGGAACTACTTGGCCATGTCGACCGGCGGCGTGTCGGGCACGACCGGGGGCTTGGTCTCGCCGCGGAAGGTCAGCTTCCGTGCGTCGCCCTCGCCCTCGACGTCCACGACGACGATCTGGTTCGACGTCAGCTCACCGAACAGGATCTTCTCCGACAGGGCGTCCTCCAGCTCGCGCTGGATGGTGCGACGAAGCGGCCGCGCGCCGAGCGATGGGTCGTAACCCTTGTCGGCGAGCAGGTCCTTCGCGCCCTGGGTGAGCTCGAGAGCCATGTCCTTGTTCTTGAGCTGCGTCTCCACCCGGTTCAGCATCAGGTCGACGATCTGGATGATCTCGTCCTTGGTCAGCTGGTGGAAGACGATGACGTCGTCGATGCGGTTGAGGAACTCGGGCCGGAAGTGCTGCTTGAGCTCGTCCTGCACCTTGTTCTTCATGCGCTCGTAGTCGATCTGCGTGCCACCGGTCGAGAACCCGATGCCGGGGCCCTTCGAGATGTCACGGGTACCGAGGTTCGACGTCATGATGATGACGGTGTTCTTGAAGTCCACCGTCCGGCCCTGGGCGTCGGTCAGGCGGCCGTCTTCCAGGATCT